>NZ_CP058595.1:0-92500 GCF_013402795.1 Costertonia aggregata
GTATACACTCATTTCAACTTCCTTCGTACATTAGCCATAACAATGACAACCCATAATGTTACAAATTGAATGCATCAGCATATTTGATATGCTTAAAATAGGTGTAGGCCCCTCAAGTTCACATACCCTGGGACCTTGGCGTGCCGCCGAAAGGTGGCTTGCCGAACTTAAAAAACAAAATATTTTTAATGACATTACCAAAATTACGGTTCATATGTACGGTTCCCTGTCTCTCACCGGAAAAGGGCACGCTACAGACTATGCGGTGATGTTAGGATTATCGGGAGCAGATCCGGAATACATTCCCGTGACCGAAATTCATCCGTTGGTTCAAAAAATAAAGGAAACGCATATGCTGTGCCTGGGAAATGAAAAAGAAATATCCTTTGATCCCGAAACAGATATGGTTTACAATAAAAAATTTCTTCCCTTTCATGCCAACGGTTTAAAGTTTGAGGCACTATTATCAAACGGCAAGAAGAAATCGGAAACCTATTATTCCATCGGTGGTGGTTTTGTTGTGGTTGAAGAGAGAAAGCGGGCCAAGCATAAGGCGGCGGCATTTAAAACCTTCCCGTTTCCTGTTCAGAAAGGGACGGAGCTTTTACAATTCTGCGCCCAAGAAAACAAAAGCATCTCCGAATTGGTTCTTGAAAACGAACGTTCGCTCAGAACCGATGCCCAGATAGATGCCGAAATACAAAGGATTTGGAGCACTATGCTAGAATGCATGTACACAGGTTGCCATACCGAGGGGAAGCTGCCCGGTGGACTTAATGTGAAACGAAGGGCTTTTGAAATGCATCAAAACTTAATGGGCTCTGTACCTTACACCACTCCAGAAGAATGGTTGCTATCCATACGCCAGACCGAAGTGAAATTCCGGCAAATCCTTAAATGGGTAAGTTGTTTCGCCTTGAGCGTAAATGAAGTAAATGCGTCTTTAGGTCGTGTGGTAACCGCTCCCACGAATGGCAGCGCAGGTGTTATCCCTGCAGTATTAATGTATTACATGGTCATTGAAAATCACGCTGGAAATTTTGAACACGTTAAGCAGTTTCTTTTGGTAGCGGGCGAAATAGGCAGCATCTTTAAAAAAGGGGCCACAATATCTGCCGCTATGGGCGGTTGCCAAGCAGAAATTGGCGTATCGTCGGCAATGGCTGCCGGGGCATTAACAGAGTTATTGGGAGGTACTCCCGAACAAGTGCTCATGGCCGCGGAGATTGCCATGGAACATCATTTGGGATTAACATGTGACCCTATCGGCGGGTTGGTACAAATACCTTGTATCGAGCGAAACTCAATGGGAGCCATAAAAGCCATAAACGCGGCAGAATTGGCATTGGACTCAGATCCAGCCGAAGCTAAAGTGCCTTTGGACAAAGTGGTACAGACCATGTGGGAAACCGCCAAGGATATGAATTCCAAATACAAGGAAACTTCAGAAGGTGGTTTGGCCGTAGGCGTGTTCTTGAGTGATTGTTGATAGCAATGGCCTAATTCTACTGGCAACCCTCTTTTCTTCTCGTATCTATCAAATAGATAATCTTCCATTTACCATTTCGTCTGATAAGCTGAAAAGAGTTCACCCCGCAGTGGTGCAACTGCCCATTGAGCCAAAACTCGTAGGGCGCCCAAACATTGGCCATATCGCCATCAATCTGTATCGAAAAGGATTTTATGTTCTCTTTGAATTTTATTGAGTCCGGTATATTTGCTATTGATGCTATAAATTTTGAAAAATCTTCGGTTTTTACCTCGGTTTCCCCATTATGGTCTTTTCCCAAGGTCTGTAAAATCATTTCATTGTGAACGGTTTTTTTAATGGTAATCGAATCCTGCCCATGAAATCCATCAAAAAAAGTCTCAATAGTCTCTTGAATCAATTTTTCTTCAGATGTTTGGGCGGATATACCTCCCAAAACAAAAAAAAGTGTGCAGGTAATGTATAGTTTCATATCAATGTTTTAAGTAACCAAAGTAAGTTTTTCTTGTAACTATCTAATTATCAAACCAACCGGACAATCCTACAAAATCCTTACATTTAACACTTCAAATATAAAATAAATGTCAGTCGCTAAAAAAGAGTACAAAAGGGTTACCGTAAAATCACTTGTTGACATGAAACAGCACGGTGAAAAAATCTCTATGCTTACCGCCTATGATTATTCAATGGCCAAAATTGTGGATGCCGCCAACGTGGATGTTATTCTTGTAGGTGATTCTGCGAGTAACGTAATGGCGGGCCATGAGACCACCTTACCCATTACATTGGACCAAATGATATATCATGCAACATCGGTAATACGAGCAGTACAACGTGCCCTTGTGGTAGTTGATATACCGTTTGGCAGTTACCAAAGTGATCCAAAGGAAGCATTACGTTCCGCCATCCGGATCATGAAAGAAAGTGGCGCCCATGCCGTAAAAGTAGAGGGTGGCGAAGAAATAAAAGAATCTATCAAAAGAATTTTAAATGCAGGGATTCCGGTTATGGGGCACTTGGGCCTTACACCGCAATCCATTTATAAATTTGGCACATACACGGTAAGGGCCAAAGAAGAACAAGAAGCGGAGAAACTAAAGGCAGAAGCCAAACTTTTGGAGAAATGGGGCTGTTTTGCCATAGTATTGGAGAAAATACCTGCCGAACTGGCAAAAGAAGTAGCATCAAGTGTCAGCATACCCGTTATAGGTATCGGTGCGGGTAATGGTGTTGATGGGCAAGTGTTGGTAGTACACGACCTATTGGGCATGACACACGAATTTAATCCTCGTTTTTTACGTAGGTACATGAACTTATACGAAGAAATGGGCAGCGCCATATCCCAATACGTCACCGATGTGAAAAGTAAGGACTTTCCCAATAATGAGGAGCAGTACTGAGTTGTATAGTTGATTGATGGTCAGATGAAAAATAGCATGTTAAAAAAACTGTGGATAGTTTTATTGGTGGCACTCAATATAGGCTGTGATCAAGTTTCTAAAGAGATTGTTCGCGATACCGTATTGCCCATGGAATATATTCAGGTTGCAGGCGATTATTTTATTTTGACAAACGTAGAAAATACGGGTGCCATGTTGGGTTTTGGTCAGGATTTCACACCCATTATCAAACTTATTTTCTTGCAAGCATTACCCGTTTTGGTGTTGTGTATTCTTTTGATCAATATTTTAATGAAAAAGAATTTAGAAAAAGCTTCCATTTTGGCATTTGCCTTCGTTATCGGTGGTGGTATCGGTAATTTGATCGATAGAATCGCATATGGTTCAGTAACTGATTTTTTTCAGATAAAACTGGGCTTTTTTAAAACAGGCATCTTTAACATGGCCGATGTATCGGTTACGGTAGGTGTACTATTGATTTTGTTTTTAAGCATAAGGCACGAAAAAATTATTTTGTAGTGGGGAGAAAAATCATTTCCACGCCGCAAAATCTTCAGGTAATCTATGAAGACAATCATTTGATTGCTATAAACAAACGCCCCGGAGATATTGTTCAAGGTGACAAAACGGGTGACGTTCCCTTGAGTGAAGTGGTCAAGCAATACCTTAAAATAAAATACGACAAGCCGGGCAATGTGTATTTGGGTGTTGCCCATAGGTTGGATAGGCCCACCTCGGGCATTGTCGTTTTTTCTAAAACGTCAAAAGCGCTGCCAAGATTAAATAAACTGTTCGCTGAAAAAGAAGCTCAGAAAACCTACTGGGCCATAGTGAAGACCTTGCCCAAAGAACATAGTGGAACATTGGTACACTGGCTCAAACGAAACCCGAAACAAAATAAGTCGTATGCTTATGCGAACGAAACAAAAGATAGTAAAAAAGCAATTTTGGAATACACTGTCATCAAAAAGTTGGATAATTACACCCTTTTGGAAATTGACCTAAAGACAGGTCGGCACCACCAAATACGTTCCCAATTGTCTTTTATAGGCTCCCCGATAAAAGGAGACCTTAAATATGGCTTTGATAGAAGTAATCCCGACGGAAGTATACATTTACATGCGAGAAAACTTTCATTTATACATCCCATAAAAAAAGAAAAAATAGAACTTATGGCCCCTGTGCCCAAGGATGTTATTTGGAACGCTTGTTAATTATTGCTTACTTTGGCATGCCTTTATTCGTGAGGGTTTTCAGATAAGAAAAACCATATTTTGGCTTACTTCATTAAACACTATACCAAATGAAAAGAATGCTTGTAATATTATGTATGATGCTCATTGCTTCCTGCAGCAGCTACAACTCTGTAGATACTTTTTATAACGCTCATAAAAACGATAACAAAGTAACCGCAGTTAGGGTACCCCAGTTTATGTTGACCATGATAAGCGGCATCTCTCCCGAAATGAAAGCCATTGTAGGCAACACAAAGGATTTGAGATATATGCAATTTCCCAGTACCACACCTTCGAGAACTCAATTTCTGAATGAACAAATGAACGGTATCACCGGAAACTCGTTCATAGAGGTCTTTCGTAAGAACGATAGGTTGAAACGTAATGTGGTGTCCATTCGTGAAAAGCGAAATACCGTTAAGGAAATCCTTATTTATAACAATAATAATGTTAGCGGCTCTTTTTTGTATTTTAATGGGAATTTTGACCCTGTAAAAGTTAGGGAAATGGCAAAAAACGAGCAGTTTCGTACTCTGGGCGATGGGCTTATCGGCCAATTTGGCTCAGGAACGCCTGGGGTTATCAATAATCGATAATGCACTATTTTGCCTTAGCGTTGTTGGGCCATGGCCTTTTCCCGTATAATTTGTGCTACCGGTTTGTTCTTTAGATGGCTTTCTAACCAAGAAATAATATCTAGATACAAAAATGCTCTTTTTTCGTACGGGTGATGTTCATACTTTTTGAGTTCGGTATGCAATTTTTGGAATTGATCCCGTAATTCGTGGGGATAAATATCGCCCAGATTCCTTAAAAATTTTATCATTTCCTTTTGAACCGCATGCAAATCGTTCATTTTAAGCAAAAATTTATAGGTGCTTTTCAATTGTACTTCCAGATGGTAATCCATTCCCGCCTCATAATGCGCTACTAAGCTAAGCACACGGGCAAAACACATTAAGTCTTCTCGCATTTTCAAGTTCTTGTTGTTAATGATTTTCTTTAGGTATTGAATACAGGTCTTATTATCGCCTACCCCAAAATATAGGCAGGCAATCTTATAGTAGAATACCATAATATGATGCTCGTCTATGCGCTGCCTGTGCTTGTTTATACCATATTCAATGATTTTCACCAAATACAAACCTTTTTCAAAAGTACCTTCCAAAAAATGAAGGTTCAATTTATTTGAGTTGATGTAAAGAAAAGCCAATGAGGTCACGTTATCGTTTTTGGGAAAGGCCTTACTCTCCACCATTTTCTCTAGAGCTTCGAGCGTTTCTTTAAATTGAGAGCTATATTTTACATAAAACAATGATTCCAACAAGTAGTGGTTTCCTTTTAGGAAAAATACCGGGTTCAATGAAATCATTTCTTTTTGCTCGTAAAAAAGATCTACCCACTTGCTGGAATATTTGTAGCAAGAAAGAAAATCCTGAACCAAAAAGCTGTACCAAAGTTGTGCCTTGTACAGCCATAATTTCTCACGAAAGCCCAAATCCGCTAATCGATACTTTGGCATATGCGCTTTAAAGTAGCGTTCTACCTTTATATAATCCTCATCACTGCGAACATAGCCCACTTTCAACATCATACCGTACAATTGCAAAGAAAGGTTTGATAGCTTGCTGGTCATCACATTTTGGGCCGAAAGCTCCTTCGCCTGTATCGCCAGCTCGTCCGCTCTATCGGGAATACTCCGGGTTATGTATTGCGTTTCTATGATTTTTTCAAGTTCTACGATCTCATAGGCAATGTTCTTTTCTTCGCTCTCTATGGCATGGGTCTTGGCCTTGTCCAATATTTTTAAGCTTTGCTTGTAGAGTCCTTTTTGGTACAGAATCGTAGCGAAATCCAATTGCTCACGTATTTGTACCCTATCGTTTTGGTTTACGGGATTTAATCGTAGACTCACCAAAATCTGCTTATATAAATGAGCTTTGAGGTTGGACAATTGTGATTTTTTGACAATCCCGCTATCTAAAATAATCTTCTCGTCATATGCTTTTACCTTGTCCAAAAGATTGAACAAAGACAAGAATTTTGCATCGGTATTTACCCCCAAACGCCCAACATAAAGTTTAAACTGTCGCTTTTCAGACTTTGAAAGAGATTTTATCAGAACAAACAATGCATCTTTATGGGCATTCGTCATCGTAAAAAAAGTGGTTTAAATGATTGTTTATCAGTATATTTAACCTTGTTCAAATTCACTTAACTTTGTAAAAAAAAATACTAACACTAGGCTATTAAACCTACTACCCATATATTCGTGTAGGTTTACTAAAACTATAAAATAATGAGTAAAGATAGCGTACAAATTTTTGATACCACACTTAGGGACGGAGAACAGGTGCCAGGGTGCAAATTAGATACGGAACAAAAATTAGTCATTGCCGAACGCTTAAACGAATTAGGGGTAGATATCATTGAAGCTGGTTTTCCCATTTCTAGCCCTGGGGATTTCAGGTCGGTCGATGAAATTTCCAAATTGGTAAAAGATGTGGTTGTTTGCGGATTGACGCGTGCTGTAAAGAAAGATATTGATGTTGCGGCCGAAGCTCTAAAAAATGCGGAAAGACCAAGAATTCATACAGGTATCGGTACTTCCGAATCACATATAAAATTCAAGTTCAATTCAAATAAAGAAGCGATTATAGAAAAAGCCGTAGCTGCCGTTAGCCATGCCAAAACCTATGTAGAAGATGTAGAATTCTTCGCAGAAGATGCCGGGCGAACCGATAATGAATTTTTGGCCAGAGTCTGTGAGGCCGTCATAGAGGCCGGAGCGACTGTGTTGAATATACCTGACACCACAGGTTATTGTTTGCCAGAGGAATATGGGGCAAAAATAAAATATTTAAAGGAAAACGTTACCGGTATCCACAAGGCAACGCTTTCCTGTCATTGTCATAACGATTTGGGCCTAGCTACGGCAAACTCTATCGCCGGGGTCGTAAATGGTGCCCGTCAAATAGAATGTACCATCAATGGGATAGGTGAACGTGCCGGCAACACTTCGTTGGAAGAAGTGGTTATGATTCTGAGACAACATCCATCGTTGGGGCTTGACACCCGTATCAACAGCAAATTATTGTTTGACACCAGCAAGATGGTCTCCCAAAAAATGGGCATGATCGTGCAACCCAACAAAGCCATAGTAGGGGCCAATGCCTTTGCGCACAGTTCGGGCATTCATCAAGACGGTGTAATAAAGCACAGGGAAACCTATGAAATCATAGACCCCGAAGATGTTGGCGTAAACGAATCATCAATAATCTTAACAGCAAGAAGTGGTAGGGCGGCATTGGCCTACCGTGCAAAAATCGTGGGTTACGAATTGACCAAAATTCAGTTGGATACCGTATATCAAGAATTTTTAAAGTTTGCCGATACCAAAAAAGAAGTCATGGACGAGGATATACACCAAATCATCGATACCAGCAATATAGATATTGAAAGTTTAGCCTAAATGAAATTGAAAATAGCCCTTTTGGAAGGGGACGGCATAGGGCCAGAAGTTGTCGCACAAGCCGTAAAATGCCTACAAGCTGTCGAAGAGACTTTTAACCATCAGTTTTCTTACGAAAATGCCCTTATCGGTGCAGCGGCCATAGATAAAAAGGGCACCCCCTTGCCAAACGATACCTTGGGATTATGCAAAAAATCCGATGCCATATTGTTCGGTGCCATTGGCTCACCCAAATATGATGATGATCCCGACACACAAGTACGGCCCGAACAAGGGCTCTTGAGATTACGCGAAGAGCTAGGCCTGTTTGCCAATATAAGGCCTGTAAAAGTATTCCCCACACTTATTGACAGATCTCCACTTAAAAAGGAAATTATCAATACCACCGATTTTATCATTTACAGGGAACTTACCGGGGGTATTTATTTTGGTGAAAAAAAATTGAGCGATGACGGTTCAGTAGCCTCTGATTTATGCGAGTATTCCGAAAAAGAAATCAACCGTATCACCCATTTGGCATTCAAAGCGGCCAAAACAAGAAGAAAAAAACTCACCCTGGTAGATAAGGCCAATGTGCTGGAGTCTTCGCGACTTTGGCGCAGAGTAGTGGCCAAGGTTGGTGAGAGCTATCCAGAGGTTATGTTGGACTTTCTTTTTGTTGATAATGCGGCGATGCAAATCGTTTTGAACCCAAGCCAATTTGATGTTATTCTTACCGAAAACCTGTTCGGGGACATACTTTCCGACGAAAGTAGTGTCATCGGCGGTTCCATAGGACTTTTGCCTTCTGCATCAATAGGAAGTGAATACGCCATGTTCGAGCCTATTCATGGTTCTTACCCGCAGGCAGAAGGAAAAGATATCGCCAATCCTATTGCATGTATCTTTTCTGCGGCCATGTTACTTGAACATTTTGGCCTTAAAGAAGAATCAAAAGCTGTAATCAGGGCCGTAAACAAATCGCTAAAGAACAACTTCGTGACACCAGACCTGAACAAAAAAAGCAAGTATGGTACAAATCATGTAGGGGATTTTATCGCAGGTAATATCGTGGATGCCGATGACATTTTAAACCTTAACGATGAAAATATAGGCTTGGGAAAATCTACTATAATCTAAGGCATTCATTCGTTCAACAATATAGTTACGAATTCGCTGAACTCTTTTTTGAACGCTATATGTTTCTCACCGGTAGCAGGTCCATTAAAGCCCGTATGTATTTTTCTGACTTCTCCATTTTTATCTATAAATATAGTGGTAGGATATGAAAGTATGTGGTTTAACATAGGTAATTTTTCTTGGGCTTTTGCCTTGTCAGCGGTACCGTACTGTGCCAAAAGAATAGGATAAGGCACCCCAATCCTCTTTTGTAACCTTTCAATACTTTTGAAAGCGGCTTCTTTTGTTTTTGCATATTCAAAAGCCAATGCAACCACTTTTAGGTCATCGTTTTGATTGCTTTTTAGGTATTTGGTATAAAATTTGGTTTCATCCAGACAATTGGGGCACCATGTACCCATAATCTGTACTAAAACCACCTTGTTCTTAAACGCTTCATCTTGTAGGGAGACCATATCGCCCTCGACATTGGGAAAGGAAAACGCCAAGGTATCATACCCTTCTTTCAAAAACGTTAGGGAATTGGCATCGGGCAATTCAAAAGTATCATCTCTTTTGGCAACAAAGGATTCTCGTGAATGGTTGCCGGAATAAAAGATACCATTGAGTGTACTGTCAGAAACTTTGGCCGTGAACAAAAAAGCATGTGCCCCGTCAAAAGCAGAAAGTTTTAGGGAATCCCCATCGACTATGCCCTCCAAATATCTGTAATCTCCGGTGGTCGTCCGAAACGTTCCTGTCACCTTATCTCCCTTTTGTTCAAAGATTCCTTTCCCCAAGTAGCTATCTGGCGTATTGGGCAGAAATTCGGTTTTCCAAATACCATTAACATCTTTGTTTGATGAACCCTTGTTTTTAAATCGGTAGGATACATTATGATAAGCCTTAAATGGCACTACCCTGTCCAAACTTTCTTTGATGAAACTACCGGTAATCACATTTTTGTTGAATGTACCGGCCAAGTAACCTTCGAACACTGGAGCTTTTATAAATATGGAATCGTTTTTTACTTCGATTTCATCTACTTGAATTACTTCGTCCGCATTATAAATCTCTATTTTATAGTGGCTTTCATTGTCCTTTATCAATTTAAAGTTAAAAGGCAATACTTCTGTATCGGTAATTTCCAGTTCTGTCAACCACATACCTTCTGAAAGCGTTTTTTTCTCGACATCGGAACATGAAAAAAACAGTAAGGGCAATAATATAACAAATAAGAATCGTGACATATCTATTTTTAATCCGTTGAAAGATTTAATCTGAATACAAAACATCGAAATAACGATAAAAACCTTACACTAAGAAATAAAATAATTACGATGCCATGGCTATTGAATCTATTGGACCATTGTTTTATCTTTGAGCTCTTTAAAACTAACCGATGAAAATTTCCTATAACTGGTTAAAACAGTTTATTACCATTGACTGGGCCGCTGAGCAAACTGCGGAACTATTGACTGATCTGGGTTTGGAGGTAGAAGGCATATCTACTTTTGAATCTGTTCAAGGCGGACTGCAAGGTGTCGTTGTAGGTCATGTTCTTACCTGTGAAAAGCATCCCAATGCCGATAAGTTAAAACTAACGACCGTAGATATAGGTCAGGAAACTCCCGTACAAATCGTATGCGGTGCTCCAAACGTTGATATAGGGCAAAAAGTACCTGTAGCCACTATTGGGACCACATTATATTCCACAGAAGGTGAAGCGTGGAAAATCAAAAAAGGAAAGATCCGTGGGGAGGAAAGCCACGGCATGATATGTGCTGAAGATGAATTGGGCCTTGGCGAGAATCACGACGGTATCATGGTACTTTCTGACAATCTAACACCCGGCACACCATGCTCGGAGGTTTTTCAAATTGAAAACGATGAGGTTTTTGAAATAGGATTGACCCCAAATCGTGCCGATGCCATGAGCCATTATGGTGTTGCCAGAGATTTAAAAGCGGGGCTGATACAAAAAGAGCAGTTCAAGGAACTGATAACGCCTTCTGCCAGTAATTTTCATATTGAAAACCGGTCTTTAAAAATAGATGTTGATGTATTGGACAACGAGTTGGCTCCTAGATATTCTGGAGTTACCCTTAGCGACCTTATCGTGCAACCCTCACCGGATTGGTTAAAAAACAGGTTAAGGGCAATAGGCCTAAAACCGATAAACAACATCGTTGATGCCACCAATTATGTGTTACATGAATTGGGGCAGCCCCTACATGCGTTTGATGCGAACAAAATAAAGGGAAACAAAATATTGGTGCGAACATTGCCAAAAGGTACAAAGTTTACGACTTTGGATGGCATTGACAGGGAACTTCACGAGGATGATTTAATGATATGCGATGCGGAAAAACCAATGTGTATCGCAGGAGTTTTTGGTGGGTTACATTCCGGGGTTACCGAAAATACTACATCTATTTTCTTGGAAAGCGCGTATTTTAATCCAGTATCCATAAGAAAAACAGCAAAAAGGCATGGTTTGAATACCGATGCCTCTTTTCGTTTTGAAAGAGGAATAGATATCAACAACGTCGAGTATGCCTTGAGAAGAGCTGCTATTTTAATAAAGGAAATCGCCGGCGGCGATATTACTTCAGATATCGTTGACCTGTACCCCAATAAGGTCAGGGATTATGAGGTGTTTTTAACTTTTGAAAAAATAAATTCCCTTGTTGGTCAGGAAATTCCGAAAGACACTATAAAATCTATTTTAACATCACTGGAAATAAAGGTAAAAAACGTTACGGAATCTGGTTTGGGCCTTACCATACCCTTTTACAGGGTAGACGTACAGAGAGAAGTTGATGTTATCGAAGAAATTCTCAGGGTATATGGGTATAACAACATCCATTTTAAAGAAAAATTGAACGCTTCCATAGCGCCGACATCAAAATTTGAAGACTATAAGCTTCAAAATGTCATAGGTGACCTGTTGGCGTCTCAGGGTTATTTTGAGATACTGTCAAATAGCCTAACCAACCCGGAATATCATGAACTATTGAACGATCGCGATACACAATGTGTAACGATGCTCAACCCATTGAGTAACGACCTGTCCGTTTTAAGAAAATCGATATTGTTTACAGGGTTGGAGGCACTATCCTACAACCTGAACCGAAAAAAACAGAATCTTCGATTTTTTGAATTTGGGAAAACCTATCACACTTTAAACAATGATTATGTAGAACAAAAGCATTTAAGTTTGCTTGTTACGGGAGAAAGAAATAACGAAAGTTGGTTAACAAAGCCTAAAAAATCAGATTTTTTCTTCTTGAAGGCAACCGTTGAAAATATTTTGAACCGCTTGGGTATTAAAGATTTTTCTACTCACCCCTATGAAAGCAAAACACTTTCCGAAGGCATTTTGTTTAAGCAGGGCAAAAAAAACCTAGTGGAATTTGGAATCGTAAAAAGTGGTTTGTCAAAAAAGTTTGATATTAAAAAAGAAGTTTTGTTTGCCGATTTTGATTGGGACAATGTATTGGAATTTGCCAAAGAAAACCGGATTAAATTCAAAAATATATCCAAACATCCAGAAGTTAAACGTGATTTTGCCCTTTTACTCAACGAGAACATCAGTTATAAATCCATTCATGATTGCGCTTTCGAAACGGAACGCCATTTGTTGAAACAAGTAAATCTGTTTGATGTTTACACCGGGAACAAATTACCAAAGGGCAAAAAGTCATATGCCATAAGCTTTACTTTACAAGATGACAATAAAACATTGACTGATAAGCATATAGACAAAATCATGAATAAGCTGCAAAGAAAATTTGAAGCCGATTTTGGTGCCGAACTCAGATAATGTTCTTACATCCTTTTAGGAAGGATAACACTATCGATTACGTGGATTACACCATTACATTGGTTGGCATCGGCCTGGGTAATTTTTGCTGTATTGCCCGTATTATCGGTCAAAATAATATCTAACCCTTTCATTGTAGCCGTAAGTATATCTCCCTGTACCGTTGTGAAAGTGGCCTTTCCTTTACCGCGACACATGGCCTTTAATATACTTGATGCCGATAAGTTACCAGCAACGATATGATATGTTAGTACGGCATGTAGTTCTTTTTTATTTTCTGGAAGCAGTAATGCTTTCATCGTATCCTTGGGTATTTTACCAAAGGCAACATCCGAAGGTGCAAACACCGTAAAAGGTCCGCTTTCATCCAAAACATCTTCCAAATCGGCAGCCTTTACAGCAGCCAATAGCGTTTTATGGTTCTTTGAAGCTTCTGTATTTTGGCTTATTGATTTTTCTGGATTCATACTTCTTTCAAGTGTTCTTGAATCCGATTGGGATTGTGCACAAATTGTAGCTAGACAAAAAAATAATGCTAAGGCTAAGGGGGAGTTTGCCAAATCTTTCATGTTTTAGGTAATTTTGGGGATTATACGCAAATCATCGATAAAATGCATAAAAACATCGACAATATACAACTAATACGTAGTCAAGCAAGGAGTCAGATATGCGGTTTATAGAAATTAACAAAAAATTAACAAATTGATTTCTTAAACAAGAATTGATTCAAGTGTATGATTTCATTAAATTTATGTATTGCTAAAAGAAGAAGAGATGTTATTTGAACAAACAAACTTAGAAAACAAGCTTTTTAAGCTTCGTGAAAAAAAAGGAAATCAAGCTCAAATCCTCAGAGACGTTTCCGATTTATTAAAAAGTGCAGGTATTCAGGATAATCGAATCCAAAAAAACATCAAAATAGGAAAAGGTTCCGATTACAACAATTTCACCTTTGATTTATTGGAAACCGATAACATATATCATATTGATCAAATAAAGGAGCTTTGTATAGATTATCGGTTGCGTTTCTTGAATTCCAAGTACTTTAAAGGAAAAATTCCTGAAGAGGCAATCGCCAAAATAAAGGATTTGGAAAATATGCACGATATTGAATTGAAAGGATTCAAGATTGTCGCACCCTCAAAACTCTTTAAACTTGAGGATAAAGACGACCCATTGTTGTTTGCTCCTATTGGCAATGAATACTTTTATCTTATTCATAAATGGGGCAATGACCTTCACCCTTTGCGAAAGTTGTTAATGTGGCCTTTTAAAGGTATAATAAACCTTACTGCACTGGTATTCGTGATAAGTTATTTCGCGACCCTTCTTGTTCCAGAAGGTTTGTTTTCCAAAAGTAGTTCTACGGCAGAATTCTGGATCGTTTATTTTTTTATGTTTAAATGTATTGCATCGGTAGTCATTTTTTACGGTTTTGCGCTAGGAAAAAACTTTAATCCTGCTATTTGGAACAGTAAATATTTTAATGCGTAACACAAATGTATCTTTTAGGTTTACACATGTAACGTTTATTTCTGTGTAATAGATACATCATAGGGTATGCCGTCTAAATCAAAATTATCCAAAAATTGGGGCAAATCCCCTAGTTTGATGCGCAGTAAGCCTCCCCTATTTGGATTATTGGATTTTATATAGCCAATAAGTAGAAGGTTATTGCCTGCATCGTGTGAAACAAAAGCAGTAGTACCTATTTTAAATTGAAACTTTATTTATTCCTCTGTCAAAAAACGGTCGTATATATATAACGTGTTCGTATTAGAGGTGAAGTCGTAAATGGCGGGGATGTCATCCAATCGGTTATTCGTTACCATTGGTTTTGCGTAATACATTTTTCCATCTATATCATAATGAACAAGATTGGACAACCCAAATTTTGGTTCTATACCTTCGTTATATCGTACTGTGGAGATATTGACCAAAGTATTGGTATCCAATATGGTATGTAAGTCAGCATAAGCCACTAAAATATTGCCGTCTGAATGCTTTGTGATTTTTTGAACATTTGGTCCCATTTCCATTTCATGAATAAATTCATTACGGTCAGTGTCCAACACCATTAATTTGTTTTTCCCTTCGTTTTCATCTAGCACTAGGATAAAAAGCCGATTTTGGGATACTACCATATGCTGCGGCCTACACTCCATGGGAACATCAGGTGTGTTGAGCGAGTTGTTTTCCAAATCTACAATTCTAAGAAAAAAGCTCCTTTGTTCGAATACATCCGGTAATTGATAGGCTAAATATAAAGTTCCTTCTGAATAAGCGATTGCTTTTGTTTCTTGTTCACAATTCATATCAGCCGTAAAGACGGGAAAACTATCATATGAATCTATTTCAGCATTATATAATGTGACCCGGCGACCACAGTTTGCGGTTTTTGTGTAAAAACCATAACTAAAACCGTCTTTATAATGTAGTAACGGATTTTCCAATTCAACAAAATTACTTTCGGAGGGGTTACGGGTAAGCACCTCTAAACTTGCGTTTAACAGCACATTATCCAGATTTCCGTTTTTGGTCAGTAAAACCGAATAATTGGCATCTACACTTTCTTGTTCAATACCTTCTTGATTGTCTTTTGGTTTGGTACAGGTAATAAGGAATAATGCCAAAAAGGCACAACATAGTCTGTAGGTTTGCATAACATTGCGATTTGGGTTGCACAATACTTAACTTAAGCGGGTACAGCGTACATTTTTTCACGCTGTTCCCTGATAGTCTTGTCAGACATATATTCATCAAACGTTAAATACCTATCAATGTTGCCTTTAGGGGTAAGTTCTATAATCCTGTTTGCTACCGTTTGGGCAAACTCGTGATCGTGTGTGGTGAGCATCACCGTACCCTTGAAGTTTTTGAGGGAATTGTTGAACGCGGTAATACTCTCCAGATCCAAGTGATTGGTTGGCTCGTCCAACATTAAGACATTGGCACGTAGCATCATCATTCTACTGAGCATGCACCTAACCTTTTCCCCACCGGAAAGCACTGTACATTTTTTAAGAGCCTCCTCGCCGCTGAACAACATTTTGCCCAAAAAACCACGAATGTGGACTTCTTCACGCTCTTCCTCGGTTTTTGCCCACTGTCTCAACCAATCTACCAAGTTTATGTTTTCTTCAAAATAATCCGAGTTATCGGCTGGTAAGTAAGATTGGTTCGTGGTTACTCCCCATTGAAATTTTCCGGAATCCGCTTCTTTTTTTCCATTTATGATTTCGTAGAAAGCCGTTGTAGCCCTGGAGTCTCTTGAGATTATTGCGACCTTGTCCCCTTTTGCCAAATTAATGTTGACGTTCTGGAACAAGATATCCCCGTCTTCTGATGTTGAACCTAATGCTTCAATATTCAGAATTTGGTCACCGGCCTCTCTTTCCCTTTCAAAAATAATTGCGGGGTATCTTCTGCTTGAGGGCTTAATGTCATCTATCTTTAATTTGTCCAACATTTTTTTTCGAGAGGTAGCTTGCTTGCTTTTGGCAACATTGGCACTAAACCGCCTGATGAACTCTTGAAGCTCTTTGGCCTTTTCGTCCGCTTTTTTGTTTTGTTGCGCCCTTTGACGAGCGGCCAGTTGGCTGCTCTCATACCAAAAAGTGTAGTTACCGGAATAAAAATTGAGTTTCCCAAAATCAATATCGGCAATATGGGTACATACGGCATCCAAAAAGTGACGGTCATGCGATACAACGATTACCGTATTATCATAATTTGCCAAAAAATTCTCTAGCCAACCTATGGTTTCATAATCCAAGTCATTGGTAGGCTCATCCATTATCAAAACATCTGGGTTTCCAAATAGGGTTTGTGCCAAAAGAACCCGTACCTTAAGTTTGGAATCCATATCGGCCATTGTGGTATAGTGCAAGTCCTCTGATATACCCAGGTTAGATAGCATAGCAGCGGCGTCGCTATCAGCGTTCCAACCGTTCATTTCCTCAAACTTGACTTGAAGTTCACCTATTTTATCGGCATTCTCGTCGGTATAATCGGCATATAATGCATCTATCTCCTTTTTAATGGCAAACAATGGTTTGTTGCCCATTACTACAGTTTCCAAAACAGTAAACTCATCATATGCATTATGGTCTTGCTCTAAAATGGACATTCGTTTTCCGGGTTCTAAATGAACGTGGCCTGATGTAGGCTCGATCTGCCCAGATATAATCTTCAAAAAAGTAGACTTTCCAGCACCGTTGGCCCCTATAACCCCATAACAATTTCCTTGAGTAAAGGATACATTTACTTCATCAAAAAGAACTCTTTTTCCAAACTGAACCGACAAATTAGATACTGAAAGCATATTCTTTGTTTAATTTTTTGCAAAAATAGGCAAAATTAAGCCTGAAAACCAATTACCGACATAAGGTATGATCTTGGCGAAAGCTGCAGGTATTGTGATATATTTTAACTCCCCATTAACAGGTTGTGCCTCACGGGTTTCATAGCTTTGTTTTAGACAATAGACTTAAATTATTGTATGAATAGAATTTTACTTTTTCTATTTCTTCCTTTAGTAATTTGTTGTAGCGAAGAAGAAAAAAAATCCCCCACTGTTTTTTTTGCTGGTGAGATAGTAAACCCGACAAGTGAGTATGTTGTTCTATACAAGGACGATGTCATTATAGATTCTGCCAAGTTAGATACGGATAACAGATTTGCCTTTACATTAAACTCCATTAACGAGGGGCTACACCATTTTTCCCACAGTCCCGAACTACAATACATATATTTGGAACATAACGATAGTATCCAAATTAGGCTCAATACGATTGATTTTGACGAATCTCTCGTGTTTTCAGGAACCAACGGAGACATCAACAACTTTCTCATAAACATGTTTTTGACCAATGAAGATGAACAATATTTAATAAAAAACTCTTATTGTCGCCTTGAGCCTGAAGCATTTGATGCAAAGCTGGACTCACTTAAGGAGCTCAAAATAAACGAATTAAAAGATTTACAAACCGAAATTACACTTTCTAAAGGAGCTTTGGAAATGGCCAACGCCAGTATTGACTATAATTACTTTATTTATAAAGAATTGTACCCTTTTTATCATAAGAGACGTAACGGTGAAAATACTCTACATCCTGTGTCAAAGGACTTTTACTCTTACAGAAAAGATATTGATTACGAGGGGAAGAACCTCACCTATTTGAGACCCTACTACAATTTCATGCTCTGGCATTTCGAAAACTTATCATTTATGGAATGTAAGGAATATTGTTCCACACACGATAAAAAAGTAAAGAACAAACTTCATTTTAACACCCATAAACTGCGAATTATAGATAGCCTGGCCAAAGGAAAAGAGTTAAGGGACAACCTTTTTAGAAATGTTGCGGTAGATTACTTGCTAAAGGTACACGACAAGCAAGAAAACAATGAAGCATTTATAAGTGAATTCCACAAATTTTCTAAAAACAACAAACACATAGCTGAGATAGATAGTCTGTACATTGGCATTAAAAATATACAACCTGCCAATAAAATACCCAACCTTATGGTTGTTGATGTAGATGGAAACACTAAATCTTTACAGGAAATCTCCAAAGGAAAAAAAGTTGTGTTCTATTTTTGGTCGGCAACCAACAAACGGCATTTCAACAATGTGGTGGCCCGTGTTGCGAACCTAACAGAAACCTATCCTGACCATACTTTTGTGGGTATTAATCTGCGAACCGACGATTTACGTTGGAAAACTATGATAGGCTCCCATAAATTAAATCCCGAAACCCAATTTAGAGCTACAGATTACAGAGATTTGGAACAAACCCTAATGGTCTTTAATGATCGTAACAAAAGTGTCATCGCAGAAGACGGTATAATAGTAGACGCGTTTGCCAATCTGTACAAATCTTTTTGAAACGTATACATGAAAAAACCCTTGAAATACAAGGGCTTTCTATTTGTCTGAGCTGCTCGTTGTTCAATTGCCTTTTTTATAATCTGCCAAGAATTTCTCAAGGCCAATATCCGTTAATGGGTGTTTTAGTAGACCCTCGATTGAAGACAATGGTCCCGTCATTACATCGGCACCAATTTTTGCACAATCGATAACGTGCATCGTATGACGTACCGAAGCTGCTAAAATCTGCGTCTCGAACGCATAGTTATCGTAAACGTGCCTTATTTCTGAAATAAGGTTCAATCCATCCGTAGAAATATCATCTAATCTTCCGATAAAAGGAGAAACATAGGTTGCACCAGCTTTTGCGGCCAAAAGGGCTTGACCTACCGAGAAGACCAAAGTACAATTGGTGTGGATACCCTTGTCCGAAAAATATTTTAGAGCCTTGACACCATCCTTGATCATTGGGATTTTCACAACGATTTGATCATGGAGTTCTGCCAACTCCTCCCCTTCCTTGATCATGCCTTCAAAATCTGTAGCGATTACTTCTGCAGACACATCACCTTCTACGATGTTACAGATATCTACATAATGCTTCAAAATATTATTTCTTCCGCCTATCCCCTCCTTTGCCATAAGAGAAGGGTTTGTGGTAACGCCATCCAAGACCCCAAGTGCCTGTGCTTCTTTAATCTGTTCCAAATTGGCCGTATCAATAAAAAATTTCATAAGTCGTTATTTTGTATGTTTTGTTTAGATATAGTAAAGCTACAATTTATAGTGGTTCAATAGTAATTTCTCATATATTTTATCGGGTAATATCTTCTTTAACAAAAGTGAAAACCTTTGCATAAAAGCCCCTACCTTATAGTGTACTTTTGGGTTTTTGGCATGTATTATGCGAAGAACCGTTTTAGCGACAAGCTCGGGGCTTTGGGCCCTGTCCACATCATCGTTTATCATCTGTAAGGTCCTTTCGTAAGCAGAGGCATATGCAGATGCCTCAACGACAGGTGCATGATAACGGCCTGCTGCGATATTTGTAGCGAAATCCCCCGGGGCCAAGCTGGTAACCTTTACACCAAAATCTTTGGTTTCCATGCGTAAGGTCTCGGTCAAGATATTCAAGGCACCTTTGACGGCAGAATATATACCGCGGTAGGGAAGCCCCATATAACCAGCAATTGAGGTAATGTTTATAATTAATCCGGACTGCTGCTTCCTCATTTGCGGTAAAACCGCTTTTACCATATGCAATGGCCCGTTAAAATTAGTGTCAAATGCCTTTAGAACTTCTTCGTGCGGTGTTTCTTCCAATGCGCCCGTAATACCTATACCTGCATTGTTTATCAACACATCCAAGGTCTCTTCTTTGGATAAAAGTATGCTTATCGCCTTATGTATGGTCTCCGTTCGAGTGACATCCAACTCCAACAATGAAAAAGCCTTAAAATCGGGATAATTGTATTTATTTCGTGTAGTACCGTAAACGACAAAACCTTTCGATTTGAGATAGATTCCTATGGATTTTCCGATCCCGGATGAACCTCCCGTAATCAGCACTACTTTTCGTTTCATAAATACGTTCGACTTTTGTGCAAAGAAACGAATAATTTACAGGACAATATAATAGCGTAAAGCTTGACCATGGGGTACAAAAAAAGGCAAGCTACCTACATCGCACCGCTACAACCACATACCCTTGCTGCGTTCCCACCCTGGGGGATTCTGCAGGAGCTGGTCGTGTAGGACTTGCCAAGTGCAAATATAAGACCTTTAAATGTTTTGCCAATCGTTTTAGAATGTAATTTTTATGGGTTACCTTGCTTTGTAAAATCAAGAACATATCATGAGTTTTGCTAAGTTTTTCGCATTCAGTTCAATAGCTATTCTTTTTGTTGCCTGTGGTGGAGGCGCCGTTGAAACTTCACAACTTTTCAATATCCAATTAGAGGGCAAGTCCAATCAATTTAAACAAAACCAAACCGTAGGTATTTCTATCAAAAACAAAAAAAACAAAACTATACAAAGTGTTATTTACACTATTGATGGCAAAGAGTTAGAAGTTGTAAATGACAAGATTACATTTGATGTACAAAAACTGGGCAATAAAATTCTTAAAGCAAAGATTGATTACGACGATACATCGGGCGAAATAACCAAAAAAATCAAAATCCTATCCAACAAAGCCCCAGAAATATATACCTACGAGGTCTTGAACGAATACCCTCACGATACAAAGTCGTTTACGCAAGGGCTCGAATTTCATAATGACACATTATATGAGGGCACCGGTAAAAAGGGAAAATCAGTTCTGCGAAAAATCAACTATAAAACAGGAGAAATTTTACGAGAAGTAAAGTTGGCCAGCACCATTTTCGGGGAAGGAATTACCATATTGAACGATAAGATATACCAGTTAAGCTGGCAAAGTGGCATTGGGTTCGTCTACAATTTATCTGACCTAAAAAAATTGGATAATTTTAATTACGGTCAAAGTAAAGAAGGTTGGGGACTTACCAATAACGGAAAACAATTAATCAAAAGTGACGGTACCGAAAAAATATGGTTTCTTGACCCAAACACCTTAATCGAAGAAGGTTATATTGAAACCGTTACCAATTCCTCTATTTTCAATAAGGCAAATGAACTGGAGTATGTTGATGGTAAAATTTATGCCAATGTATGGCAAAAAGAAAGTATGATGATAATCAACGCCGAAAACGGAGCCATAACCGGAGTAGTGAATTTTGGCGGACTTAAAAATAAATTGGGTAATACCGAGGCGGCCGATGTATTGAACGGCATAGCCTATCACCCGGAAAGAAAAACTTTTTTTGTGACCGGAAAATATTGGGACAGACTTTTCGAGGTCAATATCTTTAAAAGACAGTAGATGGAAACATACTCCAAATCCATTAAAGTTGTTGAAGGCGACCTAGACGATTTACACCATGTAAACAACGTGCGCTATGTACAATGGATGCAGGATATCGCTAAGGAACACTGGCAAACCAAAGCCCCGGCATCTGTAAAAAAAGGAGTAGCCTGGGTTGTTCTGAGCCATACGATACAATATAAAGGGGCTGCAAAACTTGGCGATACCATTATGGCCAAAACGTATATTTCCAAAACAGATGGTGCAGTTTCTACCCGTGTTGTGGAAATGCACGACAAAGAAACCGAAAAACTTTTGGTACGCTCCCAAACGGAATGGTGTCTTTTAAATGCGGATAACATGAGGCCCATGAGAATTTCATCGGCCATAGAAAACGTTTTCATTTAAGTGATCTAAAAAATAACACATGCTAAAGTATTTTGGTATGATACTAACGGTATTGGTTTTTGTATTGGGGAATTCTTGCAGAAAGGATTTTCAATATCAAAACAGTGCCGGTAATCTTCAATTTTCCAAGGACACGGTGTATTTGGATACGGTTTTTACAAACATCGGCAGCAGCACCTATTCCTTTAAAGTCTATAATACAAGCAATACAGATATCCAAATACCATCGGTGCGTTTGGGGGAAGGCCAGGAAAGTAAATATCGGTTGAACGTAAACGGCAAGGCCGGAAAGGAATTTAACAATGTCCCCATTCTCGCAAAAGATAGTATGTTCGTTTTCGTGGAAACTACTTTTGATATCGCACCTACCAACGAATCTACTTTTTTATATACCGATGATATTTTGTTTGATTCAGGTAGTCTTGAACAAAAAGTACCCTTGGTGACATTGGTGAAAGATGCTGTTTTTTTATACCCGAATACGTTGGCGAATGGCACCAAAGAGACACTTCCTATTGGTTTGGATGACAATGGAAACGAAATAAGGGTAGAGGGTTTCGTACTTGAAGACAATCAGTTGAATTTTACCAATGAAAGACCATATGTCATATATGGGTATGCAGCGGTGACGGGAGGCAAAACACTGACCATAGAAGCTGGGACGCGGGTACATTTTCATAAAGATTCCGGAATCTTGGTAGCCCAAGAAAGTTCCCTAAAAATTAACGGTACATTGAGTATGGATAAGGAAGTTCTTGAAAATGAAGTGATTTTTGAAGGCGATAGGCTAGAGCCGGAATTTTCCAATGTTCCCGGACAATGGGGTATTATTTGGCTGGCTCGTGGTAGCATCGCCAATGAAATAAATCACCTAACCATCAAAAACGCTACCGTTGGTATTTTGGCCGAAGGCAACGATACTGCTGTCGCTCCTACCTTGACCATTAAAAATACCCAAATTTATAACAGCTCCAATACGAACTTATGGGGTCGCACCGCTACAATTGTTGGTGAGAATCTGGTTTTGGGCAATGCCGGGGTCAATGCCCTGCATTGTAACCTTGGCGGGGATTATTCTTTTAAGCACTGTACTATAGCAAATTATTGGAACGAGGGCTTTAGGACTACGGCGGCATTACAAATAGACAATTTTTTAAATATGGATTCCAGCGGATCCTCAGGTGCAGACTTGGTACAGGCAGGTTTTACAAATTGTATTATTGACGGCAATACCGATATTGAATTGTTTTTGAACGGCAACAATAGCAATACATTCAATTATGGCTTTACAAGCTGCCTAATAAAATTTCAAGATAGTAGCAACCTATTTGCGAACAATCCTTTCTATGATTTTCAAAATACCACGATTTATCAATCGGTCGTACGCAATGCAACTATTGCTTTTATAAATACCTCAAAACAAGATTTTAGATTGCTTGATACATCTGCTGCGATAGACCTTGCGGACCCCAACATCGCATCTGAAATACCATTTGATATCCTTGGTCAAGACCGTACCGTTTCTCCCGATATTGGCGCTTATGAATATGAGGGTGAAAATTAGCTTTTGCCCGTTTTGTAAGAAATTTCTATATAAAACCCTTCATTTTCAATGATTTAGGTATAAAAACCGTAAAAAAAGTACGGTTTTTTTGAAGTCTGTTCTCAAAATCTATGACTAATTTGCAGACGAGGATTTCAAGAAATGGAGTATACCTATACCATCATAGATTCTAACGCTTCTTCAAATTTGCAGTTGCAGCATTTTTTGGAGGAGTATGGTGATTTCAATTTAGCCTCCTTATCCAAAAATAGCACCAGTGGTATAAACGATATTCTCAAATTTTCGCCCGATCTGGTTTTTATCAATCTTAATGAAAAAGCGCCCGAATATTTTCAAATGGTGATAGAACTTCATCAATACTTGAACAAACTTCCCGTTTTTATTGGGATATCAAAAACCAAAGACCATGCTTATCAAGCCATAAAAAATAACTTTTTTGATTATTGGTTACAGCCTTATAACGAGCTTGATATTCGAAAATCCCTATTGCGTCTCAAAAAAAATATGCCCAAAGAAGAAGAGGCGGCCACTATCTGCTTAAAATCATATAAAGATTTTCATTATTTGGACACGAGTGAAATCCTTTATTTACGGGCCGATAACAATGCTACCGATTTTATAATGAAAGATGGGAATACGATAAGTGCATTTAAGACGTTAAAGACTTTTGAAACGCAATTGCCCAAAAACTTTGTACGCATACACCAAAGTTATATTCTGAATACGGACTATGTTTCACGTATCAGCTACGGTAAATCGGTATGTACCTTAAAATTGAACAAACAACAATTGCCTTTTTCCAAATCTTACCGAGAAAATATTGACGGATTAAAAAAAATACTTTCAAAAAAGTCGTTATCCACACTTAATTAATAGAATTCTCGCAGATTGCTATAGCTCACTCGTATTTTACTACCGCTTACTAGCAACTTTCAATATTGACCGTATTTTCTTACTTGCCGTAGTACTTTAGCAGTAACAAAAAACCCTCGAAATATTAATTTATTAAATCAAAATTACACATGAAAAAAGCAGTAAGTATTTTAGCATTGGCATTATTATCAATAGGATTATTCTCCTGCGAAGCTGAAAACAATGTAGATGAAACACAAGCCTTATATGAGTTGGACACCAACGCTACGGATGGTGAGATAACTGAGGATGCAGAACGGGAAAGTGGTAATGATTAATTTGTAACATATAAATGAAACTAAAAAGCCTTGAATGTATATTCAGGGCTTTTTTTATTAAATTAGTATATTACTAATTCAATATATGCCCTTGACCCAAACCAATAAACATAAACCTTTTTTAATTGTATTATTAATCATATGCTGTAGTTTGTATTTTGGTTGTGAACCCAAACAGGAGGCCACCACTGCTAAAAACACAGTAGATATGGACAGTATTTCCAAATGGGTAGATGAGATTAAAAATACTAAAATTGATTCCAACGATAGGGAGGTACAGTATAACAAGGCTTTCAAAAATGCCGATAATCTCGGAAACGATACTTTAAAGACCAAATATTATTCCGAACTATCCTTAGCCTTTTTAAAGTTAAGAGATTCATTATTCTTTAGAAAAGCAAACAACAGAACTTTAGAATTCGCAAAAACCATAAAAGATTCCAACATACTAGCAGCTGCTCATTGGGATTTGGGGCTTTTTCTTAAAAGAAATAATGTTACCGATAGTGCGTTTTATCACTACCGCGAGGCACAACAGCTCTATGAAAATCTAGGCAAAAGTTCAAATTCTGGAAGCATGATGCGGAACATGGCCATCCTACAATCTGATATCAGGGATTATACTGGGAGCGAGGTATCGGGAATAAAAGCCTTGGAAATTCTTAAACCCTTAAATAATCATAAGCAACTGTACAATACCTATAACCATTTGGGCATAGTCGCCAATGCGCTGGGCGAGTATGACAGGGCCTTGGATTATCATCAACAGGCCAAATTGCATTTAAATAAATTAAAAAATAAAGACAGATACGTTTATGGCCACTTAAATAATGTTGGATCCGTTTACAAAGAAAAAGGGGACTATAAAAAAGCCATAGAGAATTTTAAGATTATCGTAGATAATGATAGTCTAAAAAAACAAGCTTCAAGCACCTATGCCTTTGCTTTGAACAATTTAGCGGAATCCCGTATGAAGCTCAATGACACAGTAGGCATTTACAAACAACTCAATGAAGCCTTGAAAATTAGAAATAGCTCAGAAGATTTACGCGGGCTTTCGGTTACATATCACGATCTGGCCGATTATATGCTTTTAAGGGAAGATACTGTAAAAGCTATGGGGTATGCCGAAAAAGCCAAGGAATATTCCATAAAAAGCGATAATAATAAACGCCTATTAAAGACCTGGCAGCTCATGGCGCGATTAGAACCGGAAAAAGCGGTGGCTTACACTCAAAAATATGTTACCCTTAACGATAGTCTACAACAAGTAGAACGGCGAGAACGTAACAAATTTGCACGCATACAGTTTGAAACCGAGGAAACCGAAGCTGAAAATGCTCTTTTGGCCAAACAACGGCAAATGTGGATTGGTATTGCAGTGGGCGTACTCGCCCTGGCTTTTTCGATATTCGTCATCATATCGCAAAGAGTAAAAAACCAACGGTTAAAATTTGAACAACAACAGCAAGAAAGCAATCAAGAAATCTTTAACTTGCTATTGGCGCAGGGGGAAAAGGTCGAAGAGGGAAAAAAATCCGAACAAAAACGGATTTCCGAAGAACTTCACGATGGTGTATTGGGCCAATTGTTGGGCATACGTTTGATTTTGTCCAGCCTTAATAAAAAAAATGATGAGGAAACCATTGAGAAAAGAGCGGAATTTATTGGACAGTTGCAAGGTGTCGCTACCGAGGTAAGGGCCATATCGCATGCGTTGAGCGATGCGGCCTACCAAAAAATCCATAATTTCACCAACGCCATTCATGAATTGGTAGACAGCATTAGCGCTTCGGCACAAATAGCATGCTCTTTTCGATACGATGACACATTGGATTGGGATAGTTTACAGGGAGAAGCCAAAATCAATATATACAGAATTGTACAAGAAAGTCTACAAAATTGCGTTAAACATGCAGCATGTGACACTATTCTGGTAAATTTTGAAAATAGTGACGAAAAAGTCGTAATTTTAATTAAAGATGATGGTAAAGGCTTTAACCAACAAAAAGGGAAAAAAGGAATAGGTCTAAAAAATATTACCTCTAGAATTGAAAAAATCAAGGGGACGTTTTCTATTGAAAGTGAATTGGGCAAAGGCACCAAAGTAGTTTTAGAAATACCTTTGGAAGACAACCAAAACAGTATAAAGGAAGAAACAACACCATTAGCGAAAGGAGCATAAATATGGAAGATTCAAAAAAAGTATTGCGTATTTTGGCCGTTGATGACCATACCATGATAACGCTAGGTTACAAGTATACTTTAGAAGGAGCCGATTTTGAGGATTATGAGGTCAAAATGGAAATCGCCAATACGTATGAACTGGGCAAGAAAAAAATCGAAAATTCGGTCAGGGGCGTTCGTTACCATATGATAATGTTGGATATTCAGTTATCGCACGGGAAAGATGCGCCACTAAAAACCGGAGAGCAACTGGGACTGCTTGCCAGGGAAATCGTTCCCAATTCAAAAGTGGTGTTCATGTCGTCTTACAGTGACAACTATCGCATAAACCAACTCACGGCAACCGTGAACCCAGATGGTTATTTGGTTAAGGACGAAGTAGATGAACTAACTTTAAAAGCCATGCTTGAAACCGTCATGGGATCGGACATACCCTACTATACGGCCAGTGCTCTTTTTGCCATACGAAAAAAATTGGCCAATTCGCACATGATCGATGAGTTGGACAAAAAAATTCTTTACAGATTATCACTTGGTGAAAAAACAAAAGACATGAAGGGGATAGAAGTTTCTATAACCACTATTGAGAAAAGAAAACGAAATATGAAAGCGATGTTCGGTATAGAAAAAGAGAATGATTTAGCCTTGATTGCAGAAGCCAAAAACAGGGGTTTTATTTAGTATTTTTACTACAAATTTTATAAATCACTCAAAATCAGCAATTTATTTTTTTTAAAGGGAACGAAAACCGTACTTTTTTTGCGGTTTTTTTTAACCTCTCCTATTTTTGTATATAATATTTTTGTAGCGAGTACTAATCAAACCTTGTTCCTATGCCGCTACACTTGGACAGTTTTAAGAATAACCAGCAATTTGATTTCAACTACAATGTAAGATTAGAAGGCCTACCTAATTTTATTAAATCGTTGGAAAAGCATTTATTTTCCAATGTCGTTGTTCGTAGTGTCCCTAAAAATGACGATGTTGTACACTTGGTTATCGAGGCACACTGTAACTTTGAACTTTCTGAAACCGTTGCCCATATAAACAACGGTATTTGGGGCAATACATTTGATTTAAAAAACACCTCTTTCTTTTTAAAAGCACTTACCGATTTAAGAAGTAAGAATATACAATCAATAGATATTGATGAGTTTACTATTCTCTTGGAAGATACTTCACTCATAATAAATAAAATTTATGAACAAAGTATTCCCGACCAATTAGAAAATATATTACAAGAACTGGCAAACAACTATATATACCTAACCAAAGGTGAAACCGAAGTACCCTTTGAAATATACGTCCCGGTTTTTGAAGAAAACATTATAGAATCGGATGCGACTTTGATAAAGATTGAAACCGATACAAACAAAAAAGTGGATTACTTTAGTTTTTGGGGGTTGTATTTTTACTCTCAAGAAGATGCCGTAATCTATGATTTGGCGAACAAGTCTATTGTCTATGCTGACCTGTATATGCTGAACCATTGATTTTTAATGGAAAATCGATATGATAGGGCTATCGATTTTCCATTAGCGGCATTTCTGCCTCAGTATTGAATAAAGGCTTGGAAGCCATCATTTCATTTACTTTACGCTTGACTTCTTTGATTTTATTTTCATCATCGGGGTTGGTCAATACTTCATCTATTAAATCCACTATAATTTTCATATCGCTTGCCTTGAGCCCTCTTGTGGTAATCGCGGGGGTCCCAAAGCGTATCCCAGAGGTAACAAAAGGGGATTTGTCATCAAAAGGGACCATGTTTTTGTTTGCCGTAATATCGGCTTTTACCAATGCTTTTTCGGCATCTTTTCCCGTAATATTTTTATTTCTCAAATCAATGAGCATCATGTGGTTGTCTGTCCCGCCAGAGATAATCTTGTAATCTTTGGCAACAAAAGCTGAAGCCATCGCAGCGGCATTTTCTTTTACTTGAAGCATATAGGCCAAAAAATCATCCGATAACGCTTCGCCAAAAGCAATCGCTTTTGCGGCTATAATATGTTCTAGGGGACCGCCTTGGTTTCCGGGAAATACCGCTAAATCAAGCAGCGCCGACATTTTCCTAAGATTACCGTTTTTTAAACGAATACCAAAAGGGTTTTCAAAATCCTCGCCCATTAGTATCAACCCACCTCTAGGTCCTCGCAAAGTTTTGTGTGTAGTGGTCGTCACGATGTGGCAATGGGGAATCGGGTCGTTCAGAATACCTTTGGCGATAAGTCCCGAAGGGTGTGAGATATCGGCCAAAAGTATGGCGTTAACGCTATCAGCAATTTCCCGAAATCTTTCAAAATCCATATCACGGGAATAGGCGGACGCACCTGCGATAATCATTTTGGGCTTTTCTTTAGTAGCGATTTCCTGAATCTTATCATAATCCAAAACACCGGTATCCTCCTCTACCCCATAAAAGACAGGATGGTACAGCCTACCCGAAAAATTAACGGGAGAGCCGTGCGTTAGATGTCCGCCATGCGACAAATCAAATCCTAGAATGGTATCACCGGGCTTTAAACAAGCATGATATACCGCTGCATTGGCCTGTGAACCGGAATGTGGTTGAACATTGGCATAAACGGCGCCAAATAAGGCTTTAGCACGATCGATCGCCAATTGCTCAACCTTATCGACAACTTCACACCCACCGTAATAGCGTTTACCCGGATAGCCCTCGGCATACTTATTCGTTAACACGGATCCCGCTGCTTCCATAACTTGCGGACTCGTAAAGTTTTCGGAGGCAATAAGTTCAATCCCATTAATTTGGCGTTCACCTTCGGCAGCTATTAAGTCAAAAATTTCGTTGTCTCTTTTCATAGTTGTCCATTCTGTTAAATGATACCGCTAAAATACGAATTGCACGTCTTTAATTAATATAAAATAATATATTTGATACCATATTTATCAAACATAAATTAACAATATACATGCCTGCTAAAACTAACGATCCCGCAAAGAAAACATGGCTGCCAGTACCACTGCATTCAGATTTCCCCATACAAAACATACCCTTTGGTGTATTTCTTACCCGTGAAGACGTAATAACCATAGGAACACGTATCGGAGACCATGCCATTGACTTGGGCGCTTTACATCAATTGGGGTATTTTGAGGGCATTCCCTTGACCGATGATATTTTTCTGCAGGATACGCTGAATGATTTTATTTCCGACGGAAAAAAAACATGGCGTTTGGTTCGGAACAGGATCAGTGAGATTTTTGACAAGAACAATGCAACGTTACAACATAACGAAGAGCATAAAAAAATAGTTCTTTTCACTATGGATGAGATAGAAATGCAATTGCCCGTTTTGATTGGCGATTATACAGATTTCTATTCCAGTAAGGAACATGCCACCAATGTAGGGAAAATGTTTCGTGATCCCGAAAATGCCCTTTTGCCCAACTGGCTGCACATTCCCGTAGGCTATCATGGTAGAAGTTCAACCATAGTGCCCTCTGGAACTCCTATTTACAGACCTATTGGGCAAACATTTCCCAAAGGAGCGGAAACCCCCGTTTTTGGCCCGTCAAAATTGGTCGATTTTGAATTGGAAATGGCTTTTATAACAACAGATGCCAATGTGTTGGGAGAATCCATTCCTGTTGATGAAGCGGAAGACTATATTTTTGGAATGGTATTGTTTAATGATTGGAGTGCCCGGGATATTCAAAAATGGGAATATGTGCCCTTAGGGCCATTCTTGGCGAAAAGCTTTGCCTCCTCTATATCACCATGGATCGTTACCATGGATGCCTTGGAACCCTTTCGTGTGGAAAGCCCTAAACAAGAACCAACGCCAATGCCCTATTTACAACAAAATGGAAAAAAGAGTTTTGATATCCATTTACAGGTAGATATTGCCCCGGAGAACGATGAGCCTACCACAGTTTCGAAATCCAATTTTAAATACATGTACTGGACCATGGCCCAACAATTGGCGCACCACACCATAAACGGCTGCAAGATCAACAGTGGCGATATGATGGGAAGCGGTACAATCTCTGGACCAACATCGGATTCCTACGGTTCTATGCTCGAATTGGCATGGCAGGGTACAAAACCGTTGACCTTAAAAAATGGACAGACCCGAAAATTTATTGAAGACGGCGATACGGTAACCATAAAAGGACATTGTGAGAAAAACGGTATCCGTATCGGTTTTGGAGAAGTTTCCTCTAAGCTTTTACCACCATTTAAATCAAAAACAAAATAAATCACTACGGTTTCAAAATCCATAGTTTTGAAAAAAGAATAAATTTCTTTTTTAGCGAACAGCCGGTCATTCCGAACGGGGCACAAAGAGAAATCTTATTAAGTTATTTCTGGCCGATTCATACCTTGATCTGTTGAAATCATAACATCATTTTGAATTTAGACAAACTAAAAACAGCCACAATCAAATTGAGGGGTTCTGACCGTTAACCGGTGTATATAAAATAATCAAACAACACTACGTTTACCGGTATTTATACGATGTTTTTATCTTTTGCGTTATGGTTCTTAGCGATTTTGGCACGCTATTGGGACTATATGCGACTAACCATAAAACTAAACATCATGAAAAAAGCATTACTTTACAGTATCGTATTGGTAATTTTCATCTCTTGCGGAGGAGTGAAAAAAACCCAGGAAGCCCTCAATAGTGGTAATTATAGCACAGCTATAGATAAGGCCATTGTAAATTTGGTAGAGAACAAAACCAAAAAAGGACATCAAGACTACATAATATTGTTGGAAGAGGCCTTTAAAAAGAATACCGAAAGAGAGCTTCAAAAAATAAACTTTTTAAATAAAGACGGCAATCCGGCAAATTTTGAGACCATATTTAATAGTTACAGCAACTTAAAGGACATTCAGCAAAGAATACGCCCTTTACTACCGTTACGAATCTATGAAGAAAACAGAAATGCGAAATTTTCGTTTCAAAACTATGATGAAAAAATAATCACCGCAAAAATCGAGCTGTCCGATTATTTATATGATAATGCGACCAACTTGTTGGCCAACGCATCCGAAAAGGTTGATTATAGAAGAGCTTATGATGATTTCACCTATTTGGAAAAATTGAATCCCGGATATTCCGATACCAAACAAAAAATCGAGGAAGCTTACGCCAAAGGATTGGATTATGTAAAGGTGAAAATGGTAAATGATACCGAGCAGATCATCCCGGCAAGATTGGAAGAGGATTTATTGAATTTCAACACATATGGATTGAACAATCTTTGGACCGAATACCATAGCAACCCAAATGATAAAATAAACTATGATTACGAAATGGAAGTTGCCTTTAGGGGTATTGACATTTCTCCCGAACAAGTAAGGGAAAAACAAATCTCAAAAGAAAGACAAATCAAAGACGGTTATACATACGCTACCGATAATGATGGCAACGTTGTAAAAGATAGTCTGGGCAACAAGATAAAAATTGATAAGTTCAAAACGGTACGGTGTGATTTTTACCAATTTACACAGTTTAAATCGGCACAGGTAACAGGAAATGTCGTATTCAAGGATTTAAGAACAAAACAGCAAGTCAATACATATCCATTATCCAGTGGGTTTGTTTTTGAACATGTATACGCCAATTATGACGGCGATAAAAGAGCTTTGGAAAACGACCTGATTTCATTGTTACAGTTGGCCGCGGTACCTTTTCCCAGTAACGAACAAATGGTGTTTGATGCAGGTGAGGATTTAAAAGCTCGTTTAAAACAGATTATTACAAGTCAAAACTTCTAACAAAAAGCCCTGGTACCAGGGCTTTTTTATAGGTATTTCTTTAAATCAACTTCACTTATGGCTCCGTGCGAAGTATGAAATACTGCCGTACCGTTTTTTATGATGAGTAATTGTGGAGATTGATGCATTACTTGAAATGTATACCCCGTTTCGTCAGACACTTCCCTATTTTGGTGTAAGTCCAAAAAATAGAAGTCCATTTGATTCTCTTCCAGATCGTAAGAACGGGTAAACATGTTCAATACCATCCTACTTATGCCGCAAGTGGTCGAATGCTTGAATATTACTTGTGTTTTCCCTTTGGATTTTATCTCGATTTCCTGTAATTGGTCCAAAGACGTCAAAGGAATCCAAGAAATGCGTTTTTCTTCCTCTTTTTCGGTCGCATTGGTATTCCCGAACATATTTTTGAACAATCCCATTACACACTTTATTTTTATACTAGGTCGTAGACTTTGACCAACCTTACAATCTGCCGTATTGTCTTGTTATTATTGAGATTAGCAGACATTTTGTCTGTCTTTTTTACTTGGTAAGGTTGTTGAAATACATGTTGCAAAACTAATAAGATATTCTTTAAAATATAAATTCAATGAATCCTAATAATTTTACGATAAAATCACAAGAGGCCATACAACAAGCACAAATGGTTGCGCAAAGTATGGAGCATCAACAAATAGAAAACGAGCATCTTTTTAAAGCCATTACCGAAGTTGATGAGAACGTTTTACCATTTATCCTAAACAAACTGAACGTTAATGGTATAATGGTGAATCAAATTTTGGATAAGGAGCTGCAAAGCTTTCCAAAAGTCTCCGGTGGGGAGATGATGTTTTCCAAAGAGGCAGGTAAAACCTTGAACGAAGCCAATATCATAGCCAAAAAAATGGATGACGAATACGTGTCAATCGAACATCTAGTAATGGCCCTGCTCAAATCAAAAAGTAAGATCGCCCAAATATTGAAAGACCAAGGTGTATCAGAGCAAGGGCTGACCAAAGCCGTTGAAGAACTTAGAAGAGGAGGCAAAGTAACTTCGCAAAGTGCTGAGGAAACCTATAACTCCCTTAATAAATATGCGAAAAACCTTAATGAACTTGCCGATAGTGGTAAGCTAGACCCAGTAATTGGCCGCGATGAAGAAATTCGCCGAATACTTCAGATACTTTCACGAAGAACAAAGAACAATCCCATGCTGGTCGGTGAACCTGGCGTTGGTAAAACCGCGATAGCCGAAGGTTTGGCCCATAGAATCGTGCAAGGCGATGTTCCCGAAAACCTAAAGGATAAAACCATTTTTTCTCTGGATATGGGAGCATTGATAGCAGGTGCTAAATACAAAGGCGAGTTCGAGGAACGCTTAAAGGCTGTCATCAAGGAAGTAACCACATCAGACGGGGATATCGTACTTTTTATTGACGAAATACACACACTCGTAGGTGCTGGTGGTGGGCAAGGTGCCATGGATGCCGCCAACATTTTAAAACCTGCTTTGGCCAGGGGCGAGCTACGGGCGATTGGGGCCACTACCCTAGATGAGTATCAAAAATATTTTGAGAAAGACAAAGCTTTGGAGCGTAGGTTTCAAAAGGTCATGGTAGATGAACCGGATACAGAGAGCGCCATCTCTATATTACGGGGCATTAAAGAAAAATACGAAGCACACCATAAGGTAAGGATAAAGGACGAGGCGGTCATCGCGGCCGTTGAACTTTCCCAACGCTATATCACCAACCGTTTTTTACCGGACAAGGCCATAGATTTAATGGATGAGGCCGCTTCAAAACTTCGTATGGAAATCAATTCAAAACCAGAGGAATTGGATGTTTTGGACAGAAAAATAATGCAGCTCGAAATTGAAATCGAAGCCATTAAGCGTGAAGACGATACCGCTAAACTGAAATCCTTGAACATTGACCTCGCAAATCTAAAGGAAGAACGAAATGAAATCTTTGCGAAATGGGAAAGCGAAAAAACAGTAGTAGACAATATCCAAAAGACCAAACATGACATAGAGGAATTTAAATTGGAAGCGGAACGGGCAGAGCGTAATGGTGATTATGGCAAAGTGGCCGAATTGCGCTATGGAAAAATCAAGGAAGCCCAAGAAAAATTGGAATCCCTCCAAAACGAAATGCTGAAACAGCAAGAGGGCGATACCCTTATCAAGGAAGAAGTCACCAATGAGGACATTGCTGAAGTTGTTGCAAAATGGACAGGGATTCCCGTTACCAAAATGCTGCAGTCCGAACGGGAAAAATTATTAAAGCTAGAGGAAGTACTACACAAGAGAGTGGTCGGCCAAGAAGAGGGCATTCAGGCTGTTTCCGATGCCATTAGACGCAGTCGTGCCGGACTTCAAGATACCAAAAAACCCATAGGCTCTTTCCTTTTTCTAGGAACGACCGGTGTGGGAAAAACCGAACTGGCAAAGACTCTGGCCTCTTATTTGTTCGATGATGAGAATGCCATGACCCGAATAGACATGAGCGAATATCAAGAAAGGCACTCAGTCAGTAGATTGGTAGGAGCCCCTCCAGGGTATGTAGGTTATGATGAAGGTGGGCAACTTACAGAGGCCGTAAGGCGCAGACCCTATTCCGTAGTGCTATTGGACGAAATTGAAAAAGCCCACCCAGATACATTCAATATACTGTTACAGGTTTTGGACGAAGGCAGGTTGACCGATAACAAAGGTAGGGTCGCCGATTTTAAAAATACCATTATCATCATGACCAGTAATATGGGAAGCCATATTATCCAAGAGAAATTTGAAAACAATAGCGATATTCATAGTGCGACAGAAGCATCAAGGATTGAAGTGCTCGGCTTACTGCGAAAAACCATACGGCCAGAATTTTTGAACCGTATCGACGATATCATCATGTTCACGCCACTGAGCAAAAAAGACATCGAACAAATAGTTAAATTACAATTAGAGCAACTAAAACGCATGGTAGCCAAGCAAAACATCACTATCGATGCGACAGATGAGGCTATAAATTATTTGGCCGATAAAGGGTATGACCCACAATATGGCGCCAGACCCATAAAGAGAACAATACAGAAAGAAGTGCTGAACAATTTGTCCAAAGAATTGTTGAGTGGCAACATAAAATCGGAAAGTATTGTTCTTATAGATTCTTTTGATAATGAATTGGTATTTAGAAATCAAAACGAACTGGTAAACTAAAAGGTTTTGGTTTATATCACTACAATTTAATTATACATATTGATTACCCTAAAAGAGCATCTATAAATTGATGCTCTTTTTTTTGATGATATTTATACCATACAGTATATACTTTTTTTATATTCGTATAAAATATTGTGCATGCCGACCAAAGCCGAAAAAACAACCTCATACATTATAGAAACGGTTGCTCCCGTGTTCAACAAGCATGGTTATGTAGGCACGAGTATGAGCGACCTTACCGATGCCACAGGTTTGACCAAAGGTGCCCTGTATGGCAATTTCGAGAACAAAGAGGCTTTGGCCCTATCCGCTTTTGAGTTCAACAGTAAAATTTTATTGAACAAGCTAGACGAAGTATTGAATGTCGAGGGAAATTCGCTTACCAAGATTTTTGCACTGACCAAGTTTTACAAATACTACGATGTTTTTACGATTGAAATGGGAGGCTGTCCTGTTCTTAATGTTGGTGTTGACGCTCAAAACAATAACGAACTTTTGGCAGCGGCCGTTAAGGAAACCGTTAAAACAATTGAGGGGAAAATAGCCTTGGTGCTTGAAAATGGCGTAAACAGCAATGAAATCAAAATCCCCGTAACGCCCTTACAATTTGCCAAACAACTTTTTACCATGGTCCAAGGTGCCATCGCAATGTCTACCCTGACCAGAGACCGAAAATATTTGGTAAATACCATCGCGTACCTTGATCAGTTAATCAACAAAGAGATAAAAAAATAATATCATACATACTTTTTCAAAAAGCTCACTGTTAATGATATAGCAATGTCATGTTTAATCCAAACCATAAGAAAATGAAAGCGTTACAGTATTTTTTTATAGGCCTCTTTTTTTTGGGCTTGAACAGCTGTAAGGAAGATGAAAAAATTCCAGCACCTGTAGAGGAAACAGTATCTACCTTTTATTTGATCAGACATGCCGAAAAAGATAGAAGCGACCCAGAAAACGCAGACCCCGAACTTACCCAAAAAGGTTTGGGAAGAGCCATGCACTGGGCCGAAATTTTAGATGACGTAGTACTTGACGCCATATACTCAACGGATTATGAAAGAACGTCGATGACGGCAGCGCCAACATCGGTAAAAAAAGATATTGATGTCACCTATTATACTCCAGCACAGATTGATATTGAAGAATTCAAAAAAACACATGCGGGCCAAAACGTCTTGATCGTAGGGCATAGTAACACCACTCCGGATTTTGTAAATAAATTGCTTGGAGAAGAAAAATATTCCCCGATGGAAGATGACGATAACGGGAGTTTGTTTATTGTGCAACTTGTAGGTGATAAAGCCTTTGACACAAGGCTTCGTTTTAATTGTAACTGTATCCAAAATCCATAAAAAGGAGCCAAACCCTTATTATCCGAAGGTGTTCTTGAACAAATCTATTTTTTGTTCCTATTTTTGCAGCAATGGTTCAGCAAAATATCAATATAAAAAACAAAAGGGCTAGGTTTGATTATGAACTTTTGGGTAAGTATACCGCAGGTATCGTTTTATCCGGAACCGAAATAAAATCCATTCGCCAAAGCAAGGCATCCATCTCGGAAAGTTTCTGCGAATTCAACTACCGCGGCGAGCTTTTTATCATAAACATGCAAATTGACGAATATTCCCATGGTAGCCATTACAATCATAAACCAAAGGCGGAACGTAAATTGCTATTGAACAAAAGAGAACTCAAAAAACTGGAGAAAGAAGTTAAAAATTCCGGTTTGACCATAATCCCTTTAAATCTTTTTTTAAACGATAGAGGACTGGCAAAACTCAATATAGCTTTGGCAAAGGGTAAAAAACTATATGACAAAAGAGATACGATAAAAGATAGGGACAATAAGCGAAATTTGGACCGTATTAAAAAGAGTTTCAATAATTGAGCGGTTTTTTTGACCATCATCATACAATGAACAAAACCGGTATTTACAATATCGTATCATTGGTAAACGTAACCGACCACACATATGGATAAGACCAAATACCTGTTTGCATTTCTTTCCCTTTTTTCATTTCAACTGGTTAAAGCTCAAATACAAGGCGAAGTTACCGATGTTAACGGTAAACCCCTCTCTTTTGTAAACATTTACCTAGAAGGCAGTACAACGGGCACTACTTCAAACGATGATGGGTTTTATAAATTGAATGTTGACGAAGTAGGTACTTTTACCATCGTTTTTAAATATTTAGGCTATACAACCCAAAAAAAGACCTTGGATATAAAAGCTTTTCCCACGCTTTTGAACATTGTATTGGAAGAAGAAACCGTAACGTTGGATGCCGTAGACGTCAATGCATCTGAAAATCCGGCCAATAGCATAATACGTAATGCCATCGCCAAAAGAAAACAATATCTAAAAAAAATTGAAGCCTACACGGCCGATTTTTATTCAAAGGGATTAATAAAGATAAAGGAAGCTCCCGAAAAAATATTGGGTCAAGATTTAGGCGATTTTGGAGGCGGGTTGGACTCAACCCGATCTGGAATTATCTATCTATCCGAAACCATATCCAAAATAGCCAAGAATAAAAAGGAGTACAAAGAAACCATCGTAGCATCCAAAGTAAGCGGCGATGACAATGGCTTTAGTTTTAACAATGCTTCAGATGTTGATTTTTCTTATTACAAAAACACGATAGCGCTGGGCAACCAATTGATCTCGCCTATAGCCGATAACGCATTTAGTTATTACAGATATAAATTGTTGGGTACTTTTTATGACGACAATAAAAATCTCATCAACCAAATACAGGTCATCCCCAAAAGAGCAAAAGACAAAGTCTTTACGGGAACCATCTACATCGTAGAAGATCAATGGGCCATTTACGCGACGGACCTATCGGTTACGGGAGAACAGGCACAGTTATTGGCCGTTGATTCATTATTTATAAAACAAAGCTTTAATTACTCAACTACCGATAGTATTTGGGTAAAAGTCTTGCAAAGTATCGATTTTCAATATGGTTTCTTTGGAATAAAAGGCGACGGTAGGTTTACGGCCGGTTACAAAAATTATAGTTTTGAACCCAACTTTGATAAAAAAACCTTTGGTAATGCTGTTGTAAGCTTTGAAAAGGAAGCCAATAAAAAAGACAGTGTTTTTTGGAACGGGGTACGGCCCGTACCATTGACTTTGGAAGAAAATATTGACTATACCGTGAAAGATAGTGTACAGGTTATCCGAAAATCACAAAAATATCTTGATTCGGTCGATAGGAAAGAAAATAAATTCAAATTAAGCTCATTATTGTTTGGGTATACTTATTCCAACACGTTCAAAAAACGTTTTTATACCTTGGAGAGCCCGTTAGGGAAAACTTGGTTCAATACTGTACAAGGTTGGCATAGCGGTATTGGTCTCGACTATTTGACCTATGACGAAGAAAAAGGGACCAGGTTCAATATCAACGGTAGTTTTGATTATGGTTTTTCCGACCATGTATTTAGGCCTTTGGGCGAAATATCCTATCGCTTTAACAACTTTTCCAGGCCCTATTTACAAGTAAGAGGTGGCAACGAACTACTTCAGTTCAATAACAACAATCCCATAACCACATTTGGGAACACCATAGCATCACTTTTTTTTGAGAACAATTTCGCCAAATTTTATAGCAAGACCTTTGCCAGTATATTTTATTCCGAAGAGATTACCAATGGTATCTATTTATTTTCCGATATTGCATATGAGGACCGTAAGCCCGTTTTTAATACGACAGATTATGTGATTTTTGGAGACAATGACGACCCATATCTTTCCAACAACCCTTTAGATCCTCTAGATTTTACGAATGCCGCCATTGACGAACACACCATTTTCAAGTTCAATCTCAACGCAAGAATTCGTTTTGGTCAAAAATATTTGGACTATCCCGATGGCAAGTTCAATCTGTTCAGTAACAAATACCCAGTTTTGTTTTTAGGATATGAAAAGGGATTTGCCGCTAATAACCCGGCTTATAATTACGATCAATTAAAAATCAGGGTAACTCAAAACCTCACTTTTGCGGATAAAGGAGAGTTTAGCTATAACCTAAGGGCTGGGACTTTTTTGAATGCCGATGATATCTCGTTTGTAGATTATCAACATTTTAACGGGAACGGTACCAGGATCACGTGGGGAGACAGGTATATGAACTCTTTTCTTTTATTGCCCTATTACAATTTCAGTACAAACAAAAATTATATAGAGGCCCATACGGAGTACAATTTCAAAGGATTTATCATGGGAAAGATACCGTTGTTGAACAAGCTGAATTCTAACCTTTTACTGACTGGTAAGTTATTATCTACAAGCAACAATCAACCTTATTCCGAGTTTGGTATTGGTCTGGGAAATCTAGGCTGGAAAAAATTCAGGTTTTTTAGAATAGGTTATGCCCAAAACCATTTTAACGGCGAAGTGTTCAAAAGTTATAATCTAGGATTACAGTTTAATTAATTCTTGTTTTCCAATAAAGGAACAAAACGAAAAGAGCCAAATTCCTCTTTTTCAAATGCTTTATCGGATTTTCTGATAAAAAGAGTCATCGTCTGCTCCTCTACACCAACCGGGATAACGAGCCTACCCCCTACTTTTAATTGGGACAATAAAGGTTTTGGTACTTCAGGGGCACCGGCGGTAACGATAATACCGTCAAAGGGAGCTTCATCTGGCAGGCCTTTATAACCATCGCCAAAAATTATTTTTTTAGGTCTATACCCCATTTTTTTGAAAAAAAGACTGGTTTTTTTGAACAGTTCCAGTTGGCGTTCTACGGTATATACTTTTGCCCCGCATTTTAACAGAACGGCAGTTTGATAACCGCTACCTGTACCAATTTCCAAAACTTTAGTATTGGCCCCAAGTGCCAAAAGTTCTGTCTGAAAGGCTACGGTATACGGCTGTGAAATAGTTTGTTCAGCGCCTATGGGAAAGGCTTTATCTTGATATGCATGAGCCTCAAAACTACTGTCCAAAAATAAATGCCTCGGCACCGCACGAATGGCATCAAGTACTTTTTTATGGGTTATGCCCTTGGTCACGAGCAGATTGGCCAATTGGTTACGCATACCCTTGTGTTTGAATGTATCGTTCAATATTTTGGTTTTTGGTTACTTCAAAGTTAGGAAAGTCAACAAGAAGTTAAAAACACAAAACAGCACTATTGAAAACTATTTTTTCTTGAGGCATAACATATAAACGCATAAACTTCAATACTCGACAAACTATCCTTATTTTTGATACAAACTGAAAAAATTATGCTTAAAGTAGGTGTTTTGGGAGCAGGACATTTGGGGAAAATCCACCTTCGTTTACTTAACGAGTCACTCAAATATGAACTGATCGGTTTTTATGATGCCGATGAGATCAACGGTAAGGATGTTGCGGCGGAATTTGGGTATACGTATTATGATAACATCAATGACTTGATTCATGCTGCCGATGTAGTCGATATAGTTACCCCTACCCTTTCCCATTTTGATTGTGCACAAAAGGCCATGAAAAAGGGAAAACATATCTTCATTGAAAAACCCATCACGAACACCCTCGAAGAAGCCGAAGAATTATTGATTCTGGAAAAGGAGTACAACGTTAAGGGGCAAGTGGGCCATGTAGAACGTTTTAATCCTGCTTTTACGGCCGTAAAGAATCAGATAGATAATCCCATGTTTATTGAAACGCATAGGTTGGCCGAATTCAACCCAAGGGGTACCGATGTTCCCGTAGTGCTGGATTTGATGATACACGACATAGATGCCATTTTGAGCGTAGTAAATTCTGATGTGAAACAAATAAATGCCAGTGGCGTTTCGGTAATCAGCAAATCTCCGGACATCGCCAATGCCCGAATCGAATTCGTGAACGGATGTGTCGCAAATTTGACCGCTAGCAGAATATCCTTGAAAAACATGCGCAAATCCAGATTTTTTCAACAGGATGCTTACATATCGGTAGATTTTTTGGAGAAAAAGGTAGAGGTTGTAAAAATGAAAGATGCGCCCACCGATCCAGGAGAATTTGACATGGTCTTACAAAATGCGGAAGGAGAAAAAAAACAGATCTATTTCGAAAACCCTAAAATTGAGGCCAATAATGCCATTTTAGATGAATTGGAAACCTTTGCAGACGCCATACAAAATGACACAGAACCGGTTGTTTCCTTAAAACAGGGAACACAAGCATTGCGTATTGCACTGCAGATCATAGATTCATTTTGAGCAGTGGGCAAAGCATATAACAACCTCGGTTATCAAGTAAAATCATCACATATTTTTCATAAATAATTTTTTGAACAATGAAACATATTGCAGTAATAGGTGCGGGAACTATGGGAAACGGCATCGCACACGTTTTTGCCCAAAAAGGGTATAACGTACGTTTGATCGATATTTCAGAAGCATCTTTGAAAAAAGGCATGGCCACCATTGGTAAAAATTTGGATAGGATGGTCGCCAAAGAAAAAATATCGGAAACAGACAAATCCAATACTTTGTCGCATATTTCATCCTTTACCCAGTTGGAAAAAGGGGTGGCCGATGTTGATTTGGTGGTCGAAGCTGCGACCGAAAATATTGCCCTAAAGCTTGAAATATTCAAGCAGTTAGACGATGTTTGTGCGGAAAACACGATTCTTGCCACAAACACATCGTCCATTTCAATCACACAAATAGCGGCAGTTACCCAAAGACCCAAAAAGGTTATCGGGATGCACTTTATGAACCCGGTACCCATCATGCAATTGGTAGAGATCATACGCGGTTACAGTACTTCGAATGAAGTTACGGCAACCATAATGCAAGTATCCCGAGATTTGGGTAAAACCCCTACGGAAGTAAACGATTACCCTGGGTTTGTGGCCAATCGCATATTAATGCCTATGCTGAATGAAGCTATCGAAACGCTATACCATGGTGTCGCAGGTGTTGTAGAAATCGATACGGTAATGAAATTGGGAATGGGGCACCCTATGGGGCCATTGCAATTGGCCGATTTCATTGGTTTGGATGTTTGCCTATCTATTCTAAACGTAATGTATGACGGTTTCAAAAACCCAAAATATTCACCATGCCCGCTACTCGTAAATATGGTAATGGCAGGAAAACTGGGTGTAAAATCCGGCGAGGGGTTCTACGACTACGCAACATCCAGAAAAGCGGAGGTTGTCTCCAAACAATTTGTGTAGCTGGCTATGGCTATCATTAAACCGTTCAAAGCCATAAGGCCGGCAAAGGATAAGGTCGCATTTGTAGCCTCCCGTTCATACGAGGAATATTCAAAAAAAGAATTAAAAGCGGAATTAAGCTATAACCCGTTTTCCTTTTTACACATTATAAATCCTGGGTTTAAGTTTGACAAACATGTTTCAGGACAAGAGCGCTTTACGTTGGTACACAATCGCTATATGGAATTTTTGGAGGAAAACGTATTAATGAAAGATGTCGCGGATAGCTTTTATCTTTATAAAATTGAAAAGGACGATTTTTCCTGTTATGGCTTATTTTGTGCAACAAGCGTATCCGACTATAAAAACAATACCATAAAAAAACACGAAGATACCATACACCGTAGAGAGTTGATATTTTCAAATTATTTGGAGACCGTAAAGTTCAATGCAGAACCGGTTTTGATGACGTACACCGATAATGATACCATTTCCCAAATATTAAATGCAGAAACCCATAAAATACCTGAATATCATTTTACCACAAAAGATAAGATAACCCATAGCCTATGGTGTATATCGGAAAAGGATATCGTTACCAGATTACAAGAACAATTCAATGCTATCGATACACTGTACATAGCAGACGGTCATCATAGAAGTGCCTCCTCTGTATTATTTGCGGAAACATCGCAGAAAAAAAACCGGAAACATACGGGTAAAGAACCTTATAATTTTTTTATGAGCTACCTTATTCCAGAATCACAAATACAGATATTTGAATTTAACCGAATGGTCAAAGACCTAAATGGACTCACCAAAGAAGAACTATTGATAAAGCTAGATGCTTGTTTCAGGATTGAAAACAAAGGAGACATCTTGTACAAACCAACCAAGAAACACCATTTCAGTATGTATTTGGACGGTGAGTTTTACTCACTGTACTTACGAAGACAAGTATGGCATTTCACCAATGCATTGAGTAAGTTGGATACGCAAATACTGTACAAAACCATATTGGAGCCCATACTGGGTATAAAAGATCTGCGAAACGATCGCCGTATACATTACGGCTATGGTAAACATAATGTGATAAAAATGAAGGATGAAATAGATGAGGGCAATTTTGCCATTGGTTTTAGTCTTGTTCCCATTACTGTTTCAGAAATCAAGGCAATTGCCGATGCCGGTTTGGTAATGCCGCCAAAGAGTACATACATAGAGCCTAAACTTAGAAGTGGTTTGGCCATTTATGAATTATAATTAATGGAAATGTCAATACAGAACAATATACAAACCCTAAAAAAATCTTTACCGGACCATGTTACCCTAGTGGCGGTATCAAAAACCAAACCGATAGCAGATCTTAGAAAAGCGTATGATGCTGGTCAATTGATTTTCGGCGAGAACAAAATTCAGGAAATGACCCAAAAATGGGAAGAAATGCCCAAAGAAATCCAATGGCACATGATAGGACATGTACAGCGTAATAAGGTCAAGTACATGGCCGAATATGTTGACCTAATCCATGGGGTAGATTCTTTAAAACTGTTAAAGGAAATTGACAAACAGGCCAAAAAACACGATAGGGTAATCAACTGTTTATTACAGATACATATCGCCGAGGAGGATACTAAATTTGGCTTGGATGAAAAAGAAGTGTTCGCATTGATACACTCCGAAGAATTTCATCAGCTTAAAAATATAAAGATAACGGGGTTGATGGGCATGGCAACATTTACCGATGACAAAACGCAAGTGAGAAGAGAGTTTAAAAACTTAAAATCATTATTTGACCAAACCAAAGGAACCCTAAAAGATATTTCGGTCTTATCAATGGGAATGAGCGGGGACTATAAAATCGCCATTGAGGAAGGTAGTACTATGGTACGTATTGGAAGTAGTATCTTTGGGGCTCGCAACTTCGATTAACTTTTAAAACCAATCGTATATTTTGTACACCATACTGGATATAGAGACCACAGGAGGAAAATATAATGAGGAAGGAATAACGGAAATCGCCATTCATAAGTTTGATGGTCACGATGTGGTAGACAAATTTATTAGCCTTGTCAATCCTGAAAAAGAGATTCAACCTTTTGTGGTAAAACTAACGGGTATCAACAATAAAATGTTGCGAACAGCCCCTAAGTTCCACGAAGTGGCCAAACGTATTGTAGAGATAACCCATGATACCGTTTTGGTGGCACATAACGCACAATTTGATTATAGAATCCTTAGAACGGAATTCAGGCGATTGGGCTATAATTTTGAACGCAAGACCTTATGCACGGTAGATTTGTCGAAAAAATTGATTCCCGAAGCCGAATCCCACAGTCTGGGCAAATTGGTGCGCTCCCTTGGGATTCCTGTAAGTGATCGTCACAGGGCCAATGGGGATGCATTGGCTACGTTACAGTTATTTAAATTATTGCTTTCCAAAGATTCCGACAAATGCATTGTCAAAGAGGTCATCCGCAAAGAGACCCATGGCGAACTATCGGAGAGACAGTTGGATATTGTAGAATCCCTACCTTCTGAAACAGGGTTATATTATATGCACAACAAGGATGGAGAAATCATTTTTTTGGGAAAAAGCACTAATCTTAAGAAAAGGGTAAACCAGCACTTTACCAAAGCGGGACATCGTGCAAGAACGATTCAAAAAGAAACAAAAAAAGTTACTTTTGAGAAAACCGGTAGTGAATTGGTCGCGATTTTAAAAGAAAACGAGGAACTGCTTAGAAACAAACCAAAATTTAATCCCAATAATTACAAAAGACTTTTTTCTTATGGCATCTATGAAACAACAAACGAAAAAGGTTATGTGGTGCTAAAGGCACGGAAAATAAAGGGGCATGAAAAGAGTCTTATGACTTTCAACAGCTTAGTAGCCGCAGAAAACTTCATACATAAAATAGTAGAGGAATTTAACCTTTGCGGTAAACTCAACGACACCCCGCAGGCAAAAAGACAGTGTTCGCGGTACGGCTCGGGCAAGTGTTACGGGGCATGTATCGATAAAGAAGATGTTGAAACCTACAACGAAAGGGCAAAAGCATCGATACAAAAGCATAGTATAACAAACAAGAACGTTATTTTGGTGGACAAGGGTAGGGAAATTGGAGAATATAGTGCCATTCTAGTCAAAAATGGAAATTTTCAAGGATTGGGGTTTTACAATCTGAATCATCAAATCAATAATATTCATATCTTGGAATCTATAATAACCCCAATGATAGGTAATGCCAATACCACACATATTATAGAAACCTATCTTAGGAAAAACCGTATAATTAAGGTCTTGGAACTATAATCATACAAATTGGAAAAGAACAATATCAAAAAAGGTTGGAAAAACAGGGTTCATGAAATTATTTATGAAGCTGATACACCTTTGGGCAAATGGTTCGATATTGTCCTGTTCATCCTCATAATCATAAGCGTAATACTGGTAATGCTCGAAAGTGTGGACGAAATCGATACAAAGTACCACAAACAGCTTTTGGTAATGGAATGGATAGTGACCATATTTTTCACCATAGAATATATCGCTAGGGTAATAAGCATACACAAGCCTTTTAAATATATATTTAGTTTTTATGGTATAGTGGATTTTCTCTCGACCATACCACTCTATATCTCCTATATTTTTGCAGGTTCACAGGTATTATTGGCCGTGAGGGCCTTTAGGCTATTGCGTATTTTCAGGATTTTAAAGCTGGTGAAGTTTCTGGGCGAGGCATCGCAATTAAAACAGGCGCTCAAGGCCAGTAGGGCGAAAATAGCCGTTTTTATTTATGTGGTCTTGATTTTATCGGTTATCATGGGAACAATTATGTATCTAATTGAAGATGATGATGCTGGGTTTACCAGTATTCCCAGAAGTATATATTGGACCATAGTAACATTAACTACGGTAGGTTATGGTGATATCGCCCCGCAGACCAATTTAGGCCAATTTATAGCTACTGCCATAATGATATTGGGCTACGGTATCATAGCTGTTCCTACAGGTATTGTAACCGTGGAATTTTCGAAGCAGGGAAAATCCAACGTAAAAGATGGTAAGAGCGTTGTGCATACCAGTACACAGGCCTGCCCTTCGTGCTCGGCCGAAGGACATCGGGACAATGCCAAGCATTGTTATAAATGCGGAAGTGAACTGTAATGAAAAAAATACTCATTTCCGTTGTCGGCCCTACGGCCATTGGCAAGACCAAAACAGCGATTTTTTTGGCCAATTATTTTAAGACAGTAATTATATCGGCCGATTCCCGTCAATTCTATAAAGAAATGAGAATAGGCACGGCCGTACCTACAAAATCGGAGCTTGAAGCAGCTCAGCATCATTTTATCCAGCATAAAAGTATACATGACAACTACTCGGTAGGCGATTTTGAAAAAGACGCATTGGTTCTTTTAGATGTACTTTTTAAAGAACACGATGTCGTTATAATGGTGGGTGGCAGTGGACTATACGTGAATGCCGTAACAAAGGGGCTCGACGCTTTCCCCAAGGTCGACAAAGGGATTAGGGATAATCTTAATTCAGAATTACGTACCAAAGGTATTCAGGTATTGCAGCACAGACTAAAAAAACTAGATAGCGAATATTACAATACAATCGATGAGGATAATCCGCACAGGTTGATAAGAGCGCTGGAGATATGTATGGGTACAGGTCTCCCCTATTCTTCTTTTTTGAACAAACCTAAACCTTCAAGACTTTTTCAGGTACTAACGGTAGGATTGACCGCAGAAAGAGCAATAGTCTACGAACGAATCAACCAAAGGGTAGATGCTATGATGACCCAAGGTCTTTTGCAGGAAGCAAAGTCACTTTATGGTCAAAAAGATTTAAACGCCCTACAGACCGTGGGCTACAAAGAGCTTTTTAATTATATTGACGGATCTTGGGAATTGGATTTTGCCATTTCTGAAATTAAAAAAAATACGAGGCGTTTCGCCAAACGGCAATTTACTTGGTTCAAAAAAAATGAAGATACCGTTTGGATAGACCATGCCGTTGAAAAAACGGATATCCTAGATGAAATCAGTTCCAAAATTCAAGAACTAAAGAACATATGAGTTCCAAAAAGTCTGTTTTTTTTGTTATGGGGGTTTCCGGTTCGGGTAAGAGTACCGTAGGTAGGTTATTAGCCAAGGTATTGAACTGTCCGTTTTTTGATGGGGACGATTATCATCCCGAAGCCAATATAAAAAAGATGTCAGCAGGAAATCCTTTAAATGACGATGATAGAAAAACCTGGTTGAACTCGTTAAATCTGCTAGCAAAACAACATCAAAAAAAGGGAGCGGTAATTGCCTGTTCCGCATTAAAACAGTCCTACAGGCATGTACTGTCCCGTTCGCTCAATGATTCGGCAAAATTTGTATACTTAAAAGGCTCTTATAAAGAAATATCGAACCGACTTTCCCAAAGAAATGGGCATTTTATGCCCGCGGCTCTGCTACAATCACAATTTGACACCTTGGAGGAGCCCGAAGATGCCATAACGGTTTCTATACGATATTCGCCAAAAGAAATTGTTCAAAAGATTTTGAAATAAAAAACCACCCCGGATCGAGTGGTTTTTTTATTACTTGAATGGTAAGCGATTAATCTGATTTAACGACCAATCTAAAACCTTCACCGTGAATGTTCAATATTTCTACGGTATCGTCTACTTTTAGATATTTACGTAGTTTGGCGATATACACATCCATACTTCTTGAAGTGAAATAATTATCGTCGCGCCATATTTTGGTCAATGCCAGTTCTCTCGGCATCAGATCATTTTCGTGCAAAGCCAATAGTCTTAGCAATTCGTTTTCTTTTGGGGACAATTTTATCGCTTCCTCGTCTTTATATTTCAAAAATCTAAGTTTCGAATTCAAATGAAAATTACCGATCTTGAATTCAAATTGTTTACTGTCTGCAAGCGTGTTGGATGATTTTCTTTGGAGCAAAGCCTTAAGCTTCATCAAAAGCACTTCCGAATCAAAAGGTTTGTTCAGATAATCGTCCGCACCTGCTTTATATCCTTTTAGGACATCTTCTTTCATGGTTTTGGCAGTCAAGAAAACTATAGGAACTTCTTCATTTTTTTCCCGTATTTCCTTCGCCAATGTGAATCCGTCCTTATAGGGCATCATTACATCAAGGATACAAACATCAAAATTGTCTTTCTTGAACTTTTCAAAGCCTTCCATACCATTCTTGGCAAGAGTAACATCAAAATCGTTCATAGACAGATAGTCCTTTAACACAATTCCAAAATTTGGGTCGTCCTCGACTAAAAGTATCTTTTTATTAACTGTTTCCATAATTTTAAATTAAAGGTAGTTTCACATAGAAAGTGCTTCCTTTTCCTTTTTCACTTTCCGCATAAACCTCACCTTGGTGATCATCTATTATTTTCTTTACGTAAGACAGGCCTAAACCGTGTCCTTTTACGTTATGTAGGTCCCCTGTATGTTCTCTATAAAACTTTTCAAAAACTTTTTTCAAGACCGCTTTGCTCATACCTGCACCTTGGTCCTGTATTTTTATGATGATATAATTTTTTGCTATCTCAGTATATACATCAATTTTAGGTGCTTCAGGGGAATATTTTACCGCATTGTCCAATATATTTACCAATACATTGGTAAAATGCATATCGTTTGCCAAAACATCTGAACGTTGTGCATCTAGGTGGGTATTTACATAACCGCCCCTATCTGCAACTATTAGTTCTACATGTGTTACCGCATCGGTTATTATGTCGTGGGCATCTACCCTATCCTTACTGATATCCAGCTGGTTTTTCTCCAGTTTTGATATCCTTAAAACGTTTTCCACTTGGGCATGCATACGCTTATTCTCATCACGTATCATTCGTAAATAGCGAAAAACTTTATCCTTATCCTCTATTATTCTTGGATTTTTTATGGCTTCTACCGCCAAATTAATGGTCGCAATAGGTGTTTTGAATTCGTGCGTCATATTGTTGATAAAATCTGATTTGATCTCGGAAATCTGTTTTTGCTTTATCAACTGATAAATGGCACTGGAATAGGCAATGACAATTATCAAAGTGAACATAAGCGACAATATGGCCATACCCAAAATAGACTGCCACAAAAATTTCTTTTTCTTGGGAAAAGAAATCAAGAGCGAAAAATTACTTCTTCCCTCACTATCCGAAAAAATAGGCGACTTATAAAGTGTGGTATTGGCAAACCTGAATTTATCCGATTTTATTTTGGTAGGTAAACCTTTACTGTAAATACCATACTCGTAATCTATATCAATCCCTTTTTCTTTAAGTTCCCTATCCAAACGCAATTCAATCTCTTGTGTCGACACTCTTTTATGAATGGGTACTTTCTTGGCAAACTCTCTGTACACGTCATTATATGCAGCTTTTTCTACAGAAGTTAGCCCCCCTATTTTTTCAAGTTTTTGTATCGGCGTTAGCTTATATCCTTTACCATCAAGTCCAAAATCTTCTTTATACGTTGTTTTGGTACGTTTACTTATAAAATTTTTAATTGTCGTAGTGTCACTATCACTACCATTGTCAAAGAACGTAGACGCTATATTGTAATCCTCTTCCAAAATACCGTGGGAATACGCCAATATCTCGTTGGTGTTAATATCCCGGTCAATAAAAAAAATACTGCTGGCATGGGAAGATTTTACTTCCCCAACACTATCTTTAAGACTTATGAACCTATTGGAGTAATCCCTCATTTCCCTATCTTCAATTTTCTCGATAACCCTGTCCAGAACTTCGGACACTGTATTGGAAAATTGATTTTCCTTATCATCAAACGATTGTTTGATCCAATAGCCTTGAACAAAAATTATTCCTATTAGGGATAAACTCATTAAGATAACCAGAAGAAGGAATAGTTTCTTGTTCATCTATTCGTAAAATTAGAAATTAAACATCTATAGGAATGTGTGTTTAACCAAACCTTAACAAAAATGTTAAAATTCCGTACCCCTAGCAATAGTCAAGGAGAGCGTTATGTATGGCCTTTACTTTTTGATGGGTTTCCGCTAAATTGGAGTTCTCTATGACATAATCTGCCATCTGAATTTTTTTTGAATCGGGCCATTGATTTTTTATTCGTGCCACAACATTTTCTATGGGCACATTGTCCCTTTTCATAACTCTTTGAATTCTAGATTCTTGAGGTGCTGTCACTAAAATTATCCTGTCATAAAAATCGTGAGTACCGTTCTCAAAAATTATGGCAGCTTCTTGAACAACATACGGGGCTTTTTGTTTTGCCGACCAAGCCTTAAAGTGCTTTCTTACAGCAGGATGTACAATTTTGTTTAACTTTTTCAACATTTCCCTATCCTTGAAAACTATGTCGGAAATTAAGGTTTTGTTTAACTTTTCGTCTTTAAATGCCTCAACACCAAAAAGCGAAATGAGCTCTTTCTTAATTTTTTTGGAAGAACGCATCAATTTTTTCGCCTCTTTATCAGATACATAAACGGGTACATTCAGCTTTTTGAACATTTTGGCCACGGTACTCTTTCCGCTACCAATACCACCGGTAAGTCCTACTGTTATCATTGGCGTTTCAATATATATTCTACCTCTACATCCAAGGGTCTGGCACTATGCAATCCTTTAGGGCTTTTGACCAAGTTGACCCTAAGGAGTTTGTTGGAATGGTCGTTGATCGAATTATAATCGACTACCAATTTAAAATCAGAAGTCTCCAGCTTTTTTAACTGCTCTATCTTGGCCTTGCACAATATTGATATCACATTGGGAAACGTTCGCAATTCCACATCTTTTGGAAGGTTGATGACCGTAACGGGAACATCTATCACCTTTTCGGAAAAACGTACCACTTTACCTGTGACCTTAACTTTTTGCTCCGATAGTTTTACAAATTTTAATCCGTTCGATTTTGAAAGCGCCATTTTTTCAGAAAAACTCGAAGTTACATCGGTCAGAAGCTTTTTTTCGGTACGTATGTTGCTTATGGTATCAATATCTTCTTTTAGCCCCGTAATCGTTACACTATCGGGAGTTACCCTCAACGAGTTTTCCAGCATGAAATTCTGTGCCAGATCAACCATTAACCTTGGTACAACAGGCACCTTTTTTTTGTAAAGTCTCTTGAACTTAAAAAAGAGCGTATCACTGTCCATTTCAATGAGTTCCATGGTGTTGGACAATTGCCGCTCAATCTGTTTTCTATATTCCTGTTGCGGAACAAAGTAGGTGAAACCTTTGGTTTTTACCTTATCCAAATCAATACGTATTTTCTTATTCTTAAAATTGAAGCCCAAAAACTGAAAACCGCTGGCCCTTAATTTGACATCTACCATTTCTTTAGGGGTATTTACCAATAGTAAAGTATCTGGTGCGTTTATGTAGGATAAATCAAAGGTTGCTGAACTTGTATATGATTCAGACAATTTACTAACAAACCATGCCGCACCGGAACACAACAAAAAAAGTAGAAAAATTTTCACTTTCCTACGGTCAAGTCTTTTTTTAATGCGGTTTATCACACTGTTTTTGTTTTAAAAAATAGTTTTGGAAAAATTTCTTTGGGCTGCTTATGGCTAAAGTTAACCAAGAAAGCTGATTTTAAAAAACCGTATCCATACCCATAAAACTGGATCATTACCGCCACCAAGGATAAGAACGCAATGACCAAACTTTTATTCTTGAAAAGCGAATCGAAAAAGAGAAGCACAAAATAAATAGCGTAACCCAAGAGAGGCCAAATTATACCAAAAAACACCAATACTGTCGAAACCAAAAATCCAAAACAAAATAAAGTAGGAAACCAATAAGTAAACTTGGCGGTCGTAGGGTGCCACTTATTCAATATTGGGCGTACCATACCGAACTTATGTACCTGAATGAAAAATTTATTCCAATCAATACGGCGTTTATGGTACACAAAGGCATTCGACAACAACTTGGTACGAAAACCTTTGTTCCACATACGAATCGTAAGATCTGGATCCTCACCGGGGTGAATATTACCGTACCCTCCGGTAGCAGTGAATGCTTTTTTGGAAATTCCCATATTAAAACTACGTGGCTGAAATTTATCCACGCTTTTTTTGCTCCCCCGAATACCTCCGGTCGTCCAAAATGAGGTCATGGCATAATTAATGGCCTTTTGTACCGCACTGAATGAAGTATGGGCCGCATCCGGGCCGCCGTAGCAATCCACATAATCCGTAGAAAGCGATCTTGAAACGGTCTCCAAATAATGGGGTGGTAGAATACAATCGGAATCCAACACGATAAAATAATTCCCTTTAGCCCGGCGCATACCGTAATTTCTGGAATCTCCAGGGCCAGAATTTTCCTTTTCCAAATAGGTAACGTTCAATGTATTGGAAAAGCCTTCAACTACCCCTTTAGCACTTTTCGTAGACCCATCCTCGATTATTACAACTTCGTAAGGCTTTGTATACGTTTGTTCCGTTAGACTTTCAAGAAGCTCCTTAATCTCCTCGGGCCTATTGAATACCGGAATGATAAATGAAAAATATAAATCCATTACAGCCATATACAAAAAAAGCCATCCTACACATCGGATGGCTTTCTTATGTTATTCATTTTTATTTCGAAAACTCATCGATAACTTCTTGGCTAACGCCAACATTGCTGAACCCGCCATCATGGAAGAGGTTTTGCATGGTCACTTTTTTTGTCAAATCCGAAAACAAGGAAACCGTATAATCGGCACAGTCCTGAGCACTTGCATTGCCCAAAGGCGACATTTTTTCGGCATAGCTGATAAAGCCATCAAACCCTTTTACACCTTGACCCGCAGTGGTCGGCGTAGGTGACTGGGAAATGGTATTGACGCGTACTTTTTTCTCTTTTCCAAAAAAGTATCCAAAGCTCCTCGCAACAGATTCCAGATATGCCTTATTGTCGGCCATATCGTTATAATCCGGAAAAGTGCGTTGCGCCGCCATGTAGGTAAGGGCGACTATACTGCCCCATTCGTTCATGGCATCGGCTTTATATAAACTCTGCATAACTTTATGGAATGACAGTGCAGATACGTCCCAACCCTTGGTCGTGAAATCATATTTTTCATCGGTATAGGCTCGCCCTTTGCGAACATTTACCGACATTCCGATGGAATGGAGTACAAAATCCAGTTTGCCTCCGAGCATCTCTGTTGATTTTGCTACCAAATTATTCAAATCTTCCTCACTGGTGGCATCGGCAGGAACTATTTCAGAACCGGTTTTTTTGGCCAATTCGTTTATTTGCCCCATTCGCATGGCAATAGGTGCATTGGTCAAAACAAAAGTTCCGCCTTCGGCGTGTACCCTTTCAGCCGTTTTCCAAGCGATGGAATTCTCGTCCAACGCTCCAAAAATAATTCCCCTTTTTCCTTTTAGTAGATTGTATGCCATGTGTTTTTGGTTTCTATAGTTAAATTGATTTCAAAGATATTAAAATAAGTTGGCAGTGTTTTATAGATGTTCATTATCCATTGGTACAACCCGTCACTAGTTCAAAAGTTCCTTTGCGTGGGCCATAGCAGAATCTGACAATGACTTTCCTCCCAACATTTCGGCCAGTTCAACTATTCTTTCATTCTTAGATAGTTGTTTCATCTTAGTATGTGTACTCTCGCCATCATCTTCTTTATATACCTTATAATGGTTGTCCCCTTTTGAGGCTACTTGTGGCAAATGTGTAATCGAGAAAACCTGCATAGTACGGCTCATTTGATGCATAATCTCTCCCATTTGGTTGGAGATTTCGCCCGAAACACCAGTATCGATCTCATCAAACATCATCGTGGGCAATTGCTCATATTTAGTAAGTATAGATTTAATGGTCAACATAATACGGGATAACTCGCCACCGGAAGCCACTTTTTTAAGCTCACCGTAACTTCCCCCTTTATTGGCCGAAAACAAAAACACCAAATCATCGGTACCGCTGCTCTTGAATTCCGATACTTTTTCCAAAGCTATCTTGAATGTAGCATTGGGCATGCCCAACATAGAAAGTTTCTCTGCCAATTGCTTTTGTAAAACAGGAATTACTTTAGCACGATTTGTGTGCAAAGTGCTGGCCGTAGTAGTAAGCTCTTTTTCCAGTGTTTTGATCTCTGCTTCTTTTTTTGTGATTTGCGATGTTATATTTTCGCTGGCATCGACTTTTTGGGCCAGTTCTTCTTTGATCTTAAGCAAATCTTCGATACTCTGTACAGCATGTTTTTTCTGCAAATCGTACAATAGCTGCAATTTTCCGTTGACTTCTTCCAAAAGATTGGGATCCGCCTCTAGGGTACTTTCCAAGGATTGCAGTTCGTCGGCAATATCGTCGATTTCCAAAAAAACCGACTGAATTCTTTCGTTCAAGCTATTATAGCTATTACCATAAGTCGATAGCCTATTGGAAACCACTTTCAATTCGGTCAAAAGATTCACGATCCCGATTTGTTCGTCGTTTAAAAGCTGATGTCCTTTGGAAAGTTGTTCCATAATGGTTTCTACATTGGACAACTGCTCGTAGTGTTCTTCCAACTCTTCTAGAACCCCTGCTTTTAATGGGGCAGATTCCAGTTCTTTCAATAAAAAACTGTTATAATCAAGCTCTTTTAATGAGTTTTGTTGAAATTGCTCCATTTCTTCCAGTTCACCATGGGCTTTTCTATAGATTTTGAGAATAGATCGATACTCTTTCAATACTGGTGTATTGTTCGCCAATGCATCGATAACCTTGAGCTGAAAGTCGTTGTCGGTCAATTGAAGTGTTTGGTGTTGCGAATGCACATCTATAAGCCTGTTTCCCAATTTTGACAAAATGCCCAAGGTAATCGGGGTATCGTTTATAAATGCCCTTGATTTTCCACTGGGCAGAATCTCCCTGCGAATTATGGTCTTTGGTTCATAATCCAAATCATTATCGGAAAAAAAGGATTTCAGGTGGTATTCCTCTATCGAAAATTCAGCCTCGATGATACACTTTTCATCGGTATTTCGTAAAGCGGATAAGTCGGCCCGTTTGCCCAAAACCAATGACAGGCCGCCCAACAAAATGGATTTTCCCGCTCCGGTCTCACCGGTAATAATGGTAAAGCCTTGGCCAAAAGAAACATTCAATTGGTCAATTAAGGCATAATTTTTTATAGAAAGGTTCGTTAGCAATAGTCAAATAATTATTGCCGTAAAGATAATTGATCTAACAAGGGAAAAAAATGGACATCAATATTTTATTGCGCTCCATTCACTGGCATAAAACGGGGCTACCTTGTTCAAGGTTTCTTTAAGCTTGACAATATCGACCTTGGGACCATCTGAGAAAATGTTCTGTATTTCTTCGGACTTGGCGTCAAAAAAAGTCTGTATCAAAAAAGCGTTCGGTCGCCTACTGATCAAGGTTTCAAACAATTTTAGGGAACCGGCGATTATCTGCTTTCCCGTACTATTATTATCGGCCATAATATCCATACCCTTTCTGTGATAGTTGTACATGGCAATCCTGTATTCCCTAAAAGTGTTGGACAATAGATTGTCTACCAAAATAAAACGTGTACGGTTATCGGTAGCTGAATTCCAGTCTCCAAAACCGGAGCCTTGTGCCTGGCCTACGATATCCTGGGCTTTTTTATAAAAATCGGTGCCACCTTCCAAAGCAAACGTATCGGCATCTAGCCCCAACATTAAATAAACGTAATATGAAATGACACCTACCAAATTAGAATCAAATCGGTTTTCATTATATATCAGTGGTTGAAATTCAATATACTCAAAATTGAATTTATCATCTTTATAATTGAAAATAGGTGTCTCGTATGATGTGTTGAATACCGGTCTAGAGGATTGTAACTGTATACTGGCTTCAAATCTATTGGAATCAAACTTGGTTACCGTAATGAACATTCGCGCATTTATACGCTCGTTTTCCTTATAAATTTTATTGGTCCATTTGGTTTTGTTCACAAAATCGTTAAGTGAACGCTCCAATGTTTTAAAAATCTGCTGATTGGTTTGGCTCACTTGATCTGCGTTTACGGTAACGGTACAATTAAGTTCCTGTGACGTTACGGATAATGTAAAAACAAAAAATAATGTAAAAAAAAACGCTCTACGCATTTGTGTGTGCTATGATTTCATTCCAAATATCCAAAGCAACATCGGCCTTGCTCTTTAGTTCAAACGTTTTAATATCAAGATTCTTATCTATGAACGCTATTTTATTCGTAGCTGTGCCAAAACCGGCACCGTAATCGTTCAGTGAGTTTAAAACAATCGCATCCAAGTTTTTTCTTTGGAGCTTACCCTTGGCATTTTCAACTTCGTTTTCGGTTTCCAAGGCAAAGCCCACTAAATATTGCCGTTGTTTTTTTTCGCCCAAAGAAAATAGAATGTCCTTATTTTTCACCAGGGTAATAGCCAGCTCATCGTCTTTCTTCTTAATTTTCTCATCAGCTATGGTCTTAGGCCTGTAATCGGCAACAGCTGCGGCACATATGGCAAAATCAACCGATTCATAGCTTTTGTGTGCAGCTTTGTACATTTCGTCAGCAGAGGTAACCCGCTCGATCGTAACAGAACTATGAGTTAATTCCAAATGGGAAGGACCGGAAACAAGCAATACTTCGGCTCCTAGATCAGCTGCCCTTTTGGCCAGTTCAAAACCCATTTTCCCGGAAGAATGGTTGCCAATAAAGCGCACTGGGTCAATAGCTTCATAGGTAGGCCCGGCCGTTATCAAAACCTTCTTCCCAAAAAGTGGAAGCCCTTTCGAAAAATGGTCTTGTAAAAATGTGACAATATCCTCGGGTTCGGCCATGCGGCCTTCGCCATGCAACCCACTGGCCAACTCACCAGAGGTGGCAGGAATCATAATGTTACCAAAGGACTGTAATTTGTCAAAAGACGCTAGGGAAGACGGGTGCTTATACATGTCTAAGTCCATCGCTGGAGCAAAGAAAACCGTACACTTTGCGGATAGATAAGTGGCCAACAGGAGATTATCGCAGGTACCGTTGGCCATTTTTGACAGTGTGTTGGCCGTTGCCGGTGCTATAACCATTACATCGGCCCAAAGCCCCAATTCTACATGATTGTTCCAATCCAAAGAATTTTCATCCTGACTCACAAAAGATGTCAATACCGGATTCTTGGAAAGTGTTGCAAGGGTCAGCGGTGAGACAAAAGAGCCGGCACTATCTGTTAAAATAACCTTAACATGGGCACCAGCCTTAATCAACAAGCGAACCAAAAAAGTAGTTTTGTAAGCAGCTATACCTCCCGTTATACCTAGAAGGATATTTTTACCGCTCAACATGACTATGCGTCCTTTTCTGTATTCCTGTAGTATATTTTATCCTCTAACCATTCGATAACGGCCATGGCGTGGGGTTTTGGCAACTTTTCGTAAAACTTGGAAACTTCAATTTGTTCCTTGTTTTCAAAAACTTCCTCTAAACTGTCACTGTAGGTGGCAAATTCCTCTAACTTTTCCAAGAGCTCTTTCTTAATCTCAGAATTGATTTGTATCGCTCTTTTTGCTGTAATCGAAATTGCCTCGTAAATGTTGTCGGTCTTAACGTCGAACTCATTTTTATTAATGGTAACGGTAGATACCGGAGCTTTGGAATTTTTTAAATCGTTCATATGCTTGTATAATTATTTGGAATAATCCTGTAATTCTTTTTCTAACTTTTCGTTCAAGTCTTCCGCCTTTTTTTCAAATTGCGTGTTCGGAAAATACTTTTTGAGGTTTAGATATGCGGCCTTGGCGTTTTGTAGCCTTTCTTTCTTTTTATTGGGCGTACTGTTCAGGGCCAAATTGGTAGAAGCCTCAAATTTGTAGTACAGAGCGTCTTCCCTGTATACGGATCCGGGAAAATCAGTGACAAAATTATCGAATGCAGCAATAGCGGAAATCAAGCGCTGGTAGTCCCAAGCCCCTATTTTATCAAACTGTTTGGCGATTTCGAGTGCTTTCTTCTCTTTTTTTGTGGTCAGCTCCTTTGCCATGATATTGGCTTCGGCCAAATATTCCGAATTGGGGTAGGTATTGATAAAGGTTTGCAATTTGGAAAGCGCTTTATCGGTATCCGTTTGGTCCAAAGAATATCTTGGGGACAACATGTAGGAACTTTTGGCTCCCAAAAAAGAAGCCTGTTGCGCTTTGTCGCTTTTTGGATAGGACTTTATGAAACGTTCAAATTGATAGCCTGCCAGATAGTAGTCTTTTTTCTGAAAATATGAATCCGCAAAAAAGAACATGACCCGCTCTCCTTGAGGCTTTCCTATATATTTGGGTGCTATTTGTTCAAACAAACGGTTAGCTCTCTTAAAATCACCTTCATCGTAAAATTTTTCCGCCATTTCATATTTCGCCTTAACATCTTCGTTTTTAAGTACTTTTTGGTACTCGCTACAGGATGTTAAAACCAAAGACGCCAGAGATAAAAAAAGAAGTTTTCGCATTTTTAAAAACATTTTGCAAAATTAGGTATTACAAATGGATATAAAAAACATTTTAACTTCCGAAAATAGCGGGTAGTTGTGGGTTTAACAACCCTTTTGGCTAACATTTAACGTTAATCCCAAAATTTAACGAATACCTTACACACTCACCTTGACAAAAGGTTTGATAGCCTCTGAGATTTTTTCTTTCAAAATATTTGAGGCTTCTACCAAGGGAAGACGAACGGTTGCCGAAGAAAGCCCTAAGGTTTCGAATACTGTTTTTATGCCTGCGGGATTCCCCTCTTCAAAAATAAGTTCCATCAACTCTGTAAGTTGATAGTGGGTTTGATAAGCACTTTCTTGTTCGCCATTGAGCCCACTACGAACCATTTTTGAAAACTCGGACGGTAATCCCTGACCCAATACCGATATAACGCCTGATCCACCTGCCAAAACCGTTGGCAAAGCTGTAATATCATCTCCCGAAATCACATGAAATCCCGTCGGCTTATGCTTGATTATTTGCATAATCTGTACCAAATCGCCTGATGCTTCTTTTACCGCAATGATATTTTCAAAATCATTTGCTAAACGCAACGTGGTTTTAGGCAAGATGTTACTGCCGGTTCTACCGGGTACATTGTACACAATAATCGGTAAAGGGGAACTTTCAGAAATTGCCTTGAAATGTTGGTAGATACCTTCTTGGGTGGGCTTATTGTAGTAAGGTGATACGGAAAGTATACCATCAAATTCCTGTAATCGTAATGTTTTCAATTCCTCACAGACCAAATGTGTATTGTTACCACCCACACCTAAAACGAGTGGCAACCTACCTGCATTTACGGTCACAACGGTATCCATCACTAATTGCTTTTCCGCTTTACCCAAGGTAACCGATTCTCCCGTAGTGCCCAATACCACCAAATAATCAACTCCACCATCAATACTATGCGCTACGATGTTTTGCAGTGCATCAACGTCTACGGACAAATCTTTTTTAAAAGGTGTGACCAATGCTACACCCGTGCCGACAAACTTTTCCATTATTCAATTTCGTTGAGAACGGACAAATATTTTTTCAGTTCTTTCTTAAAGGTCTTAAAATCGCTCAAAGGTGTATTTATGATAAGATCGTTATATGCTTTATCCATCTCACCAAAACCTACTTTGATACGAGCTTTTGTCTGTAAGGTCATTAATTGCATCAACAAACTTTCAGAATTGTAATAGTTTACCAATACATCATATTCCCGACTCAAAAACTCCAAGGCATAACTGTTTTCAATAGCCCCGTTCCACCCCAAATCCTTATCGGAGAAAACCGGTGTGGCATATGGTGAGTTTTTGTCATAATAATTTTTATAGCCAATAATCTTGACTGCATTGGGCCTTAATTTGAACTCGTCAATAAATTCAAAAAAGAGATTTGCATCATCAAAAGAATCCAAATCCACTATACAGGCCAAAGAGGTTATCCCCTTGGAACGCATAACGGGCGGAGCAGGATGGGCAAGTGCTTCCTTCAAGAATTTTAGACCGGATTTGTATTTAAATTTATCCTTAATTCCCTTTAAAAACATGTACTTTTACATTTTTACAAATGTAAATAATATCCGTTCAATTATATGAGCAAGATATAAAGGTTTATGATTTTAAAAACACAACATTTTGTTATATTCATAACATTAATTTTAGGTTTATCCTGCAACAGAAAAGAACAACGCCTAAGTAGCATAAGAGCCGAACAGATAGCAATAAAAGACTCCCTCCCGGAAACCGATACCATTCTGGAATTCATAACACCCTATAAAAAAAGAATAGACTACATATTGGACAGTACTTTGGCTTTTGCAGCTAAGACCATATCTAAAGATGATGGCTTGCTCAATACAACTGCGGGAAATTTGCTCGCTGATATTGTGCTTTCAGAAGCCAATCCTATTTTTAAAACGCGTACCGGAAAAAATATAGATTTTGTTCTTTTAAACCACGGTGGTATTCGCTCAATTATTTCCAAAGGGCACGTATCTGCCCGAACAGCATATGAGATAATGCCGTTTGAAAACACCGTCGTCGTTGTAGAGCTAACCGGTAAGTCGGTAAGGGAGTTGACCTCTTTTTTGATACAATCAGGACGGCCCCACCCTATCGCTGGGATACAGATTCTTTTGGACAAGAACAACGGTTTGGAATCGATAACCATACAGGGAGAACCTTTTGATGAAAACCGTAATTACTATGTGGCCACATCAAACTATTTGGTCACTGGGGGCGACGATATGGGATTTTTTGCAGAAAAGGTCTCGGTCGTGGAGACAGATTATCTCATCCGAAATACGATAATAGATTATTTTAAAAAAGTAGATACCATAGCACCTACCGTGGATGATCGCTTTATGAAATTGAAGTAATGGATAGACGAAAATTTATATCAAAAACAACGGCTTCAACGGCTTTTTTAGGCTTAGGAGGTTTTTCATTGAACTCTTGCACAGGAGCTCAAAAGCACATAACCATATTACATACCAATGATGTGCATAGCCACGTTGATGCCTTTCCGCAAAATCACTCCAGATATCCTAACCTAGGTGGGCTTTCCCGTAGGGCCAGCTTAGTGGAAACTATACGCAATGAAAACCCGAATACCCTGTTGTTTGATGCAGGTGATATTTTTCAGGGAACTCCCTACTTTAATTTTTACGGCGGAGAAATCGAGTTTAAACTAATGAGCATACTAAAATATGATGCCGCAACCCTTGGTAATCATGATTTTGATAATGGTATCGGTGGGCTGTTCACACAATTGCCCAATGCGAAATTTGATTTGATAACGGCCAATTATGATTTTACCAATACCGTTATGAACGGTAAAACAAAGCCTTACAAGGTTTATGTATTAAACGGACTTAGAATTGGAGTCTATGGTTTGGGAATACAATTGGAAGGTCTTGTGACCAAAAAATTATATAAGGAAACCAAATATTTAAACCCCTATGAAATTGCCTTGGACAGCGAACGCAAATTGAAAGAAGAAGAAAAATGTGATTTGATTATTTGCCTTTCCCACTTGGGTTATACTTATGAAAATGAGCAAAGGCCCAATGATCTCAAACTCGCATCAAAAACCGATTACACCAACTTGATCATAGGTGGCCATACCCATACTTTTTTGGACAAACCTACTATACGTGAAAACAGAAAAGGAAATCAGGTATTGATAAATCAAGTGGGATGTTTTGGAATCAACTTAGGTCGAATAGACTTTTATTTTGATTCAAAAAATGAGGTCAATGCGCAAGGAGTTTCCATAAAGGTTTGATAGCGATGCTTTCTTTGATCAGAACAACAAATACAAATCGAGACTTTATAAAATTGGTCGTTCAACTTGATACAGATCTCGCCCAAAGGGATGGGGAAGACCACGGTTTTTATGATCAATTCAACGGTATCGAAGGCCTAAACCATACCATTGTTGCCTATCAAAACAAAAAACCGATCGGCTGTGGTGCCCTAAAGCAATTCGATGGTGATACCGTAGAGATAAAACGTATGTACACTGTACCCAAAGCAAGGGGCAAAGGTTTAGCGACATCAATTCTACAGGCTTTAGAGGTTTGGGCAAAAGAACTGGGGTATACCCACTGTATATTGGAAACCGGCAAAAAACAACCTGAAGCCTTGGCACTGTACAGAAAAAGTAGCTACCACATTATTCCCAATTACGGACAATATTCAGGCATTGAAAATAGCATATGCTTTCAAAAGTGCATCAATAACTAACTTGAATTGCATAATTTAGGATTTCGTGCAGCTCCTCATCAAAATCATTTTTTGCAAACGGTCTCTTGGCCCTGCTATACCAGTACCCAGCATTATAAGCATCACCTTCAACCCTATGTAGATGGGCGTGTATCCAACTTCCAATAACCGTATTTAGGTCTTGGGCAATCTCATGTGACGCCTTCCAGTTTTTATTGGCGGCATACCATAAAGCCTGTAGGGATAGTGGCCATTCAGCAGGCGGAAATTGCTTTTGTAATGCTTCATAAAATTCCGAGTCATCGTTTAGGGTCTTCATAATAAAGGGTTTTTAGTTTCGTAGCCATGTATCCGGATTTAGATAAAACATCTTTTTCCATCCTTGAACGGACACCGAATCGTACCGGCTTAAATAGGGAAAAGGGCTTGTTATGGCGTAATGCAAATGTGGTGGCTTGCCTTTTGCGTTTCCTGTGTCACCGACAGTTCCGATCAAATGACCTCTCTTTAAAGGTTTGAATATAAATGTTTTTATTTCGTCCAAATGGGCATAATAATGAAATCGCCATTTAGGGCCTAATACCATAACGGTTTTACCGCCTTTTCCTCCTTCATGGGTGTATATGACAATACCATTGGTAGAGGCGACAACGTTGGTTCCCCTTGAAGCAAAAATATCAATTCCCTTATGGGTGATAGAAGTTCCCCAAGGGTATGCCCAAAAAGAATCCTTGTCCCAACTATTTCTTGTTGCGCCTTCGACCGGAACGACCATTTGTTGCGGCAACGTAAAACCTATCATTAATAACAGCAAAGGAGCCCAGAACCATTTTTTGAAATATCGATATCTAAGTAAAAAAGCAAAAATAGATTTAAGGATATACCAAAATCTTCTTGTGGTATTGGTTATCATGTAATTGGTTTATATCAAAAATACAGAAACTATCGGTTTAGGTTAAATGTTAAAATTTTAACTATATTGTTGACTGTGAAATACCTATCGCCTGAAATCAACAATGAAATACCCATTCATCCTTTTTTTCATTAGCTGTTCTTTTTTGCCTACCCGTGCGCAAGAAAACGAAGATTCCAAGTTTAAATTGAACTTAGGGGGCGCATTACGGTACAATTACAATTATTCTAGTTGGAAACCAAATCAAAAAAAAAGAGGTGGTGATTTTGGTTTTGAGGTATTTCGAATTACTACAGATGCAGTTTACAAAGATTGGGAACTTCACGTAGACCAACGTTTTTATTCATCGGCGTTCGGCGGCGCATTCTTAAAGTATGGCTGGGCCCAATATAATATTAATAAGAACAGTCATTTCAAAATTGGTTTGATTCCTGCTTATTTTGGGCCCCAGCAGTTTAATTCGCATAGTTGGTTTTTTCAACTACCTTTTTATTTGGGTTTTGAGGACGACCATGATATGGGGATTAGTTATAGTTATGAAAACGAGAAACTTAGATTTGATTTTGGGTTCTACAAAAACGCAGAGGATTTAACACTAAGCGATAATGACCCCGTTTCTACATCAAGATATTCTTATGATATTTCCGGTCGTAATAAAGAGGTAAACCAGGCAAATTTTCGGTTTAATTATACGGTTGGGGAAGAAGCTAAGCATATCATGGGCACAACCCTTCAATATGGGGGAATATGGAATTTAGACACTAAGGAAATGGGAAGCCATGCCGCTTTGGGCATTCATTATGAAATGGATTATATGCGATGGAACCTAAAAACACAACTTATAAGTTACCACAACAGGCCTAAAAATCTTGATGGCGAGAGTAACGACGTTCTTGAAATGGCTGCCTATAACTTTCCGTATAACACAGCGGCAAGGGCCAATATCTACTCCGTTGGTTTGGCCTACACCATTCCATTAAACAAAAAAATAATACAATCCGTTCAAGTCTACAATGATTATTCTTTTATGGATAAAGCGGTGTCAACTTGGGAAGATACCCAAATGAACATACTGGGTATGCTGATTTCAATGAAACATGTTTATATTTATGTCGACTATGCAAGTGGGCTAAACCAACCTTGGTTGGGACCGGATTCTGCAGATGCCCTGACCACCGGGATGTCGGATAACGGTTGGGAGAGTAGATTTAATATCAATATTGGGCTATATTTTTAAAACATGGTAAAAAAAATATTGTACGGCGGCTCCCTTATCATCTTCACGATATTGCTGTATCATGTATACGAATACTATAGCTTTACCAAAGAACGAAACGCCTTTATACAGGAAAAAGGAAAAGCGACCACCATACTTTTAAAAAATCAGATAGATTCCGTTTTATCCGTTATCGTTACCGAGGGCGAGCGATTGGCCAAAGACTTTGGGGCCAATGATTACACCACTCAGGAAATTGAGCATATCATAAAAGAGAGTTCCTTAAAAATCCCTGCCCTACAAGGCATTACCGCCTGCTACGAAAAGTATGCCTTTTCTGGGGACAGGGAGTTGTATTGTCCCTATTATGACAAGGGAACGGGAAGCTATATCAATGTTGGGGAGAGCTATGATTATACCGATGAAAGCAATGATAGCGGTCTTTGGTATACAAGCGTTCGTAACCATGGTGCCAAATGGGTAGAGCCTTATTTTGCCGAAGCGGCCAAAGACTGGTATGTGGATTTTGGTATACCCTTCACATACGCCTCAGGACCAAAAAAAGGTCAAGTACGCGGTACCATTACCATGAGTTTTTTAACGAGCGGATTCAAAAACTTGGTACATTCATTAAGCATAGGCAAAACAGGTTATGGTATGGTCATATCAAATGAGGGCAATTTTTTGTCACATCCCATAAACGATTACATCGGTACCAAAAATCTTTCCGAAGTTACCAAAACCCTTGAAAACGATTCCCTAAAACAATCTTATGAAGCACTTTTGCGGGGAGATACCGGCAATATAGAATTTGAAGATAAAGAAAGAGAGGACCAAGTACTTTTTTACTATGACCATATTCCTTCGTCTGATTGGGGAATTGGGCTGATGTTTTATAAAAATGAGCTGCTGGACAGTACCTCGGCATTGAACCATAGGTTTATAAAACTAGCCTTGTTGTTATCGGCTTTTTTGCTCATCATCATTGCCATATATTTCAACAAAGATTATTTAGATAGGCAAGAGATATGGCAGTTAAGTATATTGGCAACTATTTTATTGATTTCCAATATATTTTTAATAGGCTATTTGGAACATACGGGCAGTCGAAAAACAACCTTGGAAGAAAGCCCGCCAATCGCCGATATAAATAGTTTGGGCAGTTTTATAAATCAACAGAATATAAGGCTCGAGACCTTAAAGCTCTCCAAATACGTACCTGTTCCCACAGGGATTTTCATTCAGCGGATGGCTTTTGAGAACAGCTATAACCTAAATGTGGGCGGCACGATTTGGCAAAAATATCCTCTTGATATCATCGATAGTGTTCAAATAGGTTTTCGCTTACCTCAAACATCGCCATTTGCCGAAGCATCATTCATCGAGGAAGTGTACAGAAAAAAGTTTGAAGCCACCCAGGCAAGCTTGGGTTACATGCTTATTGGATGGGATTTTAGGGTAACATTGCAACAGTATTTGAACTACGAAAATTTTCCGTTGGACAAACGCCATATCAATATAGAGATAGTTCCTGTAAACCAAGAGGACAAATTGATTTTCACGCCTGATCTCGCAAGCTATGAATTTACCAACCCGAGCCAAAAAGCAGGTTTAAACCCCAATGTAAAAATCTCTGGCAATAAAATAATGGGAAGTTATTTTAACTATTCGGTGGAATCTTATGATACCGATTTCGGGTACGGCTCCAAAACTATGTTCGAGGAAGTACCTATACTTCACTTTAACATTGATCTACGGCGAATTCTACTCAATACGTTCGTGACTTACCTGATACCCATTTTCGTAACCTTGATCATGATGTTCATCCTCATTGTTGCCTGTTCCAAAACTGAGGAACGCCAAGGTATCATTGAAGGTATGGCCGCTTTTTTCTTTGTTCTAATTTTTTCGCACATAGATATGCGAAAGGAAATTATAACGGCCGATTTGATATTTATGGAGTACTTTTATTTTATAACCTATGGTATGATTATTCTATCTACATGGAATTTGATTACGTATGCTAAAAATAAAGCTGCCATTTTTGATTACAATGAAAACCAAATTTTTAAGGCTTCTTATTTTCCCTTCTTTTTTCTATGTGTGCTTATCGTTGTTTTATCCAAGTTTTATTGATAAAAATAGTGTCAACATACTGACTAATTCTTTTAAGACTTTTAATAGGTTTAAATTATAAATCTACCTTAGATGAACCTCAATAAATTTGAAACACATGTTTTTTGCAAGAATAAGATACCTCCGGGTAAGGTTATCATTAAGAACATGGTACAGAATAAATCTGATACATTGTGAATTTACAATGAGATTTCTCACTACGTTCGAAATGACGAAATAGCTTAAAGAAATAACCTCAAAAGCATAAGGTTTGACCTTAAATTTCGTAACAAAACTGTGATGGAATACAAATTAGTGGTAATGAAAGAGCTTATTTTTGCAAAAAATCAAACCATCTCTAAAAAATCGTCCTCAGAGATAATTTGTACTCCTAGATTTTCCGCTTTGGTACGTTTACTAGGCCCCATTTTATCCCCGGCCACTAAATATGTAGTTTTGGAAGAAACCGAAGAACCCACTTTGCCCCCATTGTCCTCGATACGTTTTTTTAATTCTTCCCTACTGACCTTTTCGAACACACCGGAAACCACGAATGTTTGTCCTTTTAGTTTTTCAGTTTGGTTTTCAAGCTTTTCCGCAGAAAGTTCAAATTGAACCCCATAGCTTTTAAGTCTAGCAATGGTTTCCCTATTGGCCTCATTTTGAAAAAACTCCACTACTGACTGCGCTATACGTTCCCCTATCTCATCTACGGCAGTCAATTCTTCGGCCGAAGCCGACATTAAGGTATCAATGTTTTTGTAGGCCTTGGCCAATTTTTTAGCGACAGTTTCTCCCACGAAACGAATTCCCAAAGCAAACAGTACCCGTTCAAAGGGAATTTTTACCGATTGTGCCACGCCATTTACCAAATTTTCGGCCGATTTTTCTGCCATACGCTCCAAAGGCATTATCTGTTCTTTCGTCAACTTGTACAAATCGGCATAAGTGGTTATCAAACCTTCTTGGAACAACAATATCACGGTTTCACTGCCCATCCCTTCAATATCCATGGCCTTTCGGGAGATGAAGTGCTGAATACGCCCCGTAATCTGAACAGGGCAACCGTAATAATTGGTACAATAATGTTTGGCATCACCTTCGGTGCGCTCCAATACCGTATGGCATTCGGGACAGTGGTCAATATATTGGGTAGGTTTTGATTCTAGCGGGCGTTTGGTAAAATCTACTCCGATGATTTTTGGGATAATCTCCCCACCTTTTTCTACAAAAACCGTATCTCCTTCACGTATATCAAACTTGGCAATTTGGTCGGCATTGTGTAACGATGCCCTTTTAACCGTAGTCCCAGCCAAAAGCACAGGTTCAAGATTGGCGACCGGAGTTATGGCTCCTGTGCGCCCTACTTGGTAAGTGATCTTCCTCAAAACCGTTGAAACCTGTTCGGCCTTAAATTTATAGGCCATGGCCCAACGGGGCGATTTTGAAGTGAATCCCAATTCTTCTTGATACTGCAAACTGTTCACTTTGACTACAACACCATCGGTCTCATAGGGCAAATCATGCCTGTGTATGTCCCAATATTCCACAAATGCCAAAACTTCGTCTACAGAATTACAGAGTTTGGCAACGGTTGGTACTTTAAATCCCCAGGCACGGGCTTTCTCCAACATTTGCCATTGGGTCTCGATACCGGTATCTTGACCAACGATACCATACAACAAACAATCCAACGGTCTTTGCGCTACCAATGTACTGTCCTGTAGTTTTAGGCTCCCCGAAGCTGTGTTTCTGGGGTTCATATAAGGTTCTTCCCCGTTTTCTATACGTTCTGCGTTCATTTTAGCGAAACCTTCAAATGGTAAAACTATTTCGCCCCTGATATCGAATTTCGGAGGGTAATCGCCTTGTAACTGTAAGGGTACAGATTTTATGGTTTTAATGTTTGTCGTAACATCATCACCTTGAACACCATCCCCACGGGTCAATCCACGTACTAATTTACCATGTTCGTATGTTAGGCTTATACTTGCACCATCATATTTTAGCTCACAGGTAAAAGCAATCTTTACGTCTCCTAAAATACGTTGGATACGTTTTTCCCAATCCTCTAAATCCTCTTTGGAGTATGAGTTGTCCAAAGAATACATGCGTTCATTGTGTAGAACGGTCTCAAAATTCTTGGTTACCGTACCGCCGACCCGTAATGTTGGTGAAGTGGCGTCGAACCATTCAGGATGTTGCTTTTCCAAAGCTTGCAACTCCCTGAGTTTCATATCAAATTCGTAATCGGAAATCGTAGGATTATCCATAACATAATAATTGTGGTTATGTTCACGAAGTTCGTTGCGAAGCGCTTCTATTTTTTGTTGATCGGTCATTATAATTGGTCTTTAGTAATCCATTTTAGTAATGGTACTGGCTGATACTTTTTCATTTTTAAAAGTAATCCATCTACCGTATCATCTACCAAAATCATATCATAATTCTCCTTTTTTACAAAACCTTGATGTACCATTTTGGCCAGCATGGCGATCAATTCATCGTAAAAGCCATTAGTGTTCAAGACACCGATTGGATATTGGTGCAATCCCAACTGACCCCAGGTCAACATTTCAAAAAATTCTTCCAAAGTACCATAACCGCCCGGGAGCATTATAATACCGTTTGACAATTCATGCATTTTTAATTTGCGCTCGTGCATGTCTTGCGTGATGATCAATTGGCTTAAATTAGTGTGAAATACTTCGCGTACCTTTAAAAAATGGGGGATTACGCCGATTACCTTGCCATTGGTTTCCAAAGCTCCATTGGCAACAGCTCCCATAACACCAATTTTTGCCCCACCGTATACCAAGGTAATTCCCTCATTTGCCAGGGTTTTGCCCAAAACATAACCCTGCTGCATATATTCAGGATGACTCCCCTCACTGCTACCACAAAACACTACAATACTTTTCATCATTTTTTACAATGTATCATTCGGTCATTACCGAACATATCTTTTTTGAGTTCAATTGCTGAAAATTCATGTGCCTTAAAAAGGGCTTGGTTTTCTTTTCCTAAATATTGATTGATTTCTACAAACAAACTTCCATTTTCAATCAAATTTTTATCGGCAAAATTTGCAATTGCCTCATAAAAAACCAACGGATTATCGTCTGGGACAAACAGAGCCCGCCCTGGCTCATGCGCCAAAACATTTGCATGCATTTCTTGTTTTTCAATTTCCCTAACATAGGGCGGATTGGATACCATAACATCAAATTTAGAACGAAATATAGTTGAATTGCCCAATAATGGCCTTTCCTCTAAAATATCCGTTTGTAGAAAACTGATATCCACTTTGTTCAATTTAGCATTACTTTGAGCGACTTCAAGTGCCTTTTTAGAAATATCAAGGGCAAATACTTTAGCGTCGGGAATGTTTTTTGCCAACGAAATCGCAATACAGCCACTTCCGGTGCCTATATCCAAAATTCTCAGGTGTTGACTGCGCCTGCTCTCCAAGTAATTCATAACCCATTGTATCAATTCCTCCGTTTCGGGTCTAGGTATCAATACAGTCTCGTTTACGTAAAAATCCATATCCATAAAATGGGCTAGCCCGGTAATATGTTGAATGGGTTTGCATAACTTGAGTTGCGATAATGCTTTGAAAAGGGGTTGCTCCTCACTTTTTGAAATAATGAGTTCTGGCTGTAAGGCCAAAATAAAACGCTCAAGACCCAAATAATGATCTATCAAAATATAAAAGAAGCTATCAACTTCTTCTTTCCCATATATTTCATCTAACTCTTTATGGTAAATGGATTTGATTTCTCTTAGGAGCATAATATCAATCTAGGTTTTTCAACATCCAAACAGGGCAAGAATAGTGCCCGGTATCTCCCATGGGGGCATCTATATACTCGAAACCAGATTTTTTGTAAAGCTTTTGGGCAGCTTTCATAAAGGGCATCGTTTCAATATAAACCTGTTCAAAACCATATTCCTTAGCTCTGTCCAAACAAAGCTTCATCATTCTGGCGCCAATGCCCCTACCCCTGGCTTCCTCTAAAAAATACATTTTTTGGAGTTCGCATACATTACCATCATAATTTTGTAATTGGGCCACACCGGCACAGCCCAGCAGCCGGTCATTTTCTTCCACAACAAAGTACGTGGCCTTAGGTACATTATAATTTTCGTACATGCTATCCAAAGCTTTGTCGGCATAGGCTGTCCCAACTTTGGGAACACCCAGGTCAACCAAAACTTTACGAATTACCTGGGCAACCTCCACATTGTCGCCTGGTCTTATTTCCCTAATGATAGCCGTATGCATAACCGTAAAAACAATCAGTTTTAATATCCTATTTTTGTGACGTGAATATACATGAAAAATATATTTTACGCTGCATTGAAATCGCCCAAAACGGACTCGGTTACACAGCACCCAACCCAATGGTGGGAGCAGTGATCGTACATAACGAAAAAATTATCGGGGAAGGGTATACAAGTGCATATGGCGGACCGCACGCCGAAGTCAATGCGATAAACTCGGTAGGCGATATATCCGTATTATCAAAAGCTACGCTGTATGTGACCTTGGAACCTTGTTCCCACCACGGCAAAACGCCCCCGTGTACCGATTTGATCGGTAAACACAAAATACCAAAGGTTGTTGTGGGCATTTTAGACCCCAATCCCTTGGTTGCCGGAAAGGGTATCGAAAAATTAAGGTCGGCAGGATGCGAAGTTACTACTGGCATATTGAAGAAAACCTGTAGGGAACATCATAAGCGGTTTTTAAGATTTCAAGAAAACAAACGCCCTTATATCATACTCAAATGGGCACAGTCTTCGGACGGCTTTTTAGCCCCAGATATTGAAGAACGAAAGAAAACGCCCCAACCCTACTGGATCAGTAACATGTATTCTAAACAATTGGTACATAAATGGCGTTCTGAGGAGCAATCTATTTTAGTAGGCACGAATACGGTAATGGCCGATAATCCCAGATTGAATGTACGGGATTGGACGGGGAAAAATCCGTTTAGGGTCATCATAGACAGAACTTTGAAAATTGATGCAGAACATCATGTCATGGATAAAAGTATTGGCACTTTGATACTGACCGAAACAAAAAACGCCAATAAATACGTGAAAGGCATCAATTATGAAATAATGGATTTTTCCAAACCATTGGCCGAACAAATTGCCAATATACTTTGGCAATACAATTTTACCAGCCTACTGGTAGAAGGTGGCTCAAAGACCTTACAGAACTTTATTGATGAAAATTTATGGGACGAGGCCCGTGTTTTCATTGGAAAACCAACCATTAAAAAAGGAATACAAGCGCCCGATATATCGGGGAAATCAATGAATGTGCAACAGATAGGAACCGACATCCTAAAAACCTATCGGAATGATTAGGAACATCATTTTTGACTTCGGGGATGTTTTCATTAATCTGGATAAAGCAATTATTTTCAAAGAAATTGAAAAATTTGGTGGCACTTCAAAGCTATCTCCCAAGCTTCAAAAAGCAAATAATCTGTTCGAGGTAGGTAGAATGACTACTGCTGATTTTATAGACACATTAAAAGCCGTTTACCCGAAGGCTTCCAAACAAGAAATTAAAACCATATGGAATGCGATGCTATTGGATTTTCCAGATTATCGCTTACGCTTTTTGGAAGAACTGGCTAAAGAAGAAAAATATAGCCTATTTCTCCTAAGCAATACCAATGCCTTGCATATTGCCCATGTGAGAAAAATTATGGGAACCAAAAAATATGAAAGATTTAAAAACTGTTTTAAGCGATTTTATCTTTCGCACGAGATAAATATGAGAAAACCCAATACCAATATTTATGAATTTGTACTGGCCCAAAACAAACTAAAAGCAGAAGAAACACTTTTCATAGACGATACTTCCGAAAATACCGAAGCTGCCTCTACATTGGGTATTCATTGTTGGAACATTCAAGTAGGGAAAGAAGATATCATACAATTAAAAACCAAACTTTGATATGCTATATCTGGCACTCAGCGTATTTTTCTCAAGTTTAATATTCGTTATTTTTAAGCTGTTCTCGCTGTACAAGGTACAGACCATCTATGCCATCATCGTCAACTACATAGTAGCGTGTGCCGCCGGGCTTTTCTTTTATAAAGGAAACATTAGTGTGGTTGAAATACCCAATAAATCATGGTTTTTGGGTACTTTGGGTTTGGGGTTCTTATTTATTCTGGTGTTTAACCTTATGGCCGCTACATCCCAAAAATTGGGGGTTTCGGTAGCGTCGGTAGCCACCAAAATGTCATTGGCCCTTCCGGTACTTTTTGGGGTATTTGTATATAAAGAAGAATTGGGCGCATTAAAAATCATAGGCATTGTATTGGCACTGGCCGCAGTGTATTTTGCATCTGTAAAGCAGAAAAGTATAACGGTTCAAAAATCGGTCATTTTGCTTCCGGTTTTGGTGTTTTTAGGCTCCGGTGTTATTGATACGAGTATAAAGTATCTTCAAGAAAACTATGTAAAAGCTATTGAATTCTCGTTATTCTCCGCGACGGTTTTTGCGGCAGCAGCGATCATCGGCATAGCTTACATCTTGATACGATATGTACAAAAACCTTTGACCGTTAATTATAAAAATGTTCTGGGCGGAATCTGTCTGGGCGTCCCCAACTATTTTTCCATATTTTTTTTATTGAAAGCCCTACAGAACGACACATTGAACAGCGCATCGATCTTTACCATAAATAACGTAGCCATCGTTATGTTTTCTACCTTACTGGGGATTGTACTTTTCAAGGAAAAAATAAGCTTGAAAAATTGGGGCGGTATTGTTCTGGCCATAATCAGTATTTTATTAGTTGCCCTATCCTGATGAAAAAAGAAACCGATACATACAAAACATTAAAAAAACCTTCCCCCGAAATTCTTTTTAAGGAAAAGAAAAGTAAGTTTTATGGGTATGCTTTTCCCATAAAAAATGAAGATGCCGTAAAACCCATAATTGCCGCTCTACACAAAAAGCATAGCTCGGCCAATCATATTTGCTATGCATGGCAATCGGGCATTGAAACCTTAACCTACCGTACGAACGATGATGGCGAGCCCAATAATTCGGCAGGGCTGCCCATTTACGGGCAAATACAATCTTTTGGCGTGACCAACGTACTTGTTGCCGTAGTCAGGGTGTTTGGTGGCACAAAATTAGGGGTCGGCGGTTTGATAAGTGCTTACAAAACCGCAGCTCAAATGGCCTTGGAGGTATCTAATATTGTTGAAAGAACAGTAAACGTGCATTTTAAGCTCAAATTTGGATACCCAGAAATGGATATTGTTATGCGTACCATTAAATAAAAACAATTGAATATTATTTCCCAAACCCATGAAATTACCTGCGAACTCATGTTTTCCGTTCGTAAAAATGATTCAGAAGCAATTGAGAAGGTTTTTGAGGAAATTTACGGCGTTGGTATTGAACGAATGGAAAATTAGATGGCGTTTTTTATTTTTTCCAAAACATAATCGGGACATTTCGTCGGCCTTTTGGTTTTCATATTGATGAAAGCCAGAACTGTATTCCCTTCTACCAGAACTTCCTTGGCTTCGTTATAAATTGTATAATCAAATTCTATCCTTACCGATGGTAATTTCACCAGTTTTGTCTCTACGGTAATGAGGTCGTCATAGACTGCCGATTTTTTATAATTCAACCGTAAAGAAATAACTGGTAACATAGTACCGTTTTCTTCCATGTTTCTGTAAGAAATACCCAATTCCCTTAACCACTCTACTCTGCCCATTTCTAGATATTGCGGGTAATTGCCATGGTATACCACTCCCATTTGATCAGTTTCGCCATATCGTACCCGAAAAGAAATTGTGTTAAAATGCATAATTTATCGGTTAAAAACAATATATTTAAAAGTATGGGTTTTTAGGAGTCCGAACATGAGAAAAAAAAAGGGGAAATTCAATATGATTTCATTTTTTTTTTATCTTTTTTGTTCACATATTTGCCTCACACAGAAAGTATGGTTTCCTCCAACCAGTTTTCGACCAACTAAACAAATCGCTAACCGCAAAATAAGACAAAGTTTAAAAATGAGTGTTACTGCTACGTCCGTATGGAACAACTGTTTGGCCTTTATCCAAGATAATATCCAACCGCAGGCATTCAAAACTTGGTTTGAACCCATTAAGCCGATAAAGCTTTCCGAAAACGCCCTGAGCATTCAAGTGCCCAGCAAATTTTTTTATGAATGGCTAGAAGAGCATTATGTAAAGCTCTTAAAAGTTGCATTGACAAAGGAGCTTGGCGAAACTGCCAAATTGGTGTACATCATACGCATGGAAAACACCTATGGAAACAAAGAACCGTTCACTGAGAAAATTCCCAGTGCTAATAGGGGCAGTATGAATTCACAGGAAATGGACGTTCCCATCAAATCCAAAAATCCCGAATTAAAGAATCCTTTCGTGATTCCGGGTATTCGAAATATAAAAATTGAGTCCCAATTAAACCCCAATTATAATTTTGACAACTTTCTTGAAGGAGATTCCAACAGGCTGGCCCGTTCAGCAGGTATGGCCGTAGCCAATAAACCTGGTGGCACTTCATTCAACCCTTTGTTGGTTTTTGGGGGTGTGGGATTGGGAAAAACACATTTGGCACATGCCATTGGCGTGGAAATAAAGGACAAATATCCTGAGCGAACAGTACTTTATATATCTGCCGAAAAGTTTACGCAACAATACATCGAGTCCGTTAAGAAGAACACGAGAAATGATTTCATTCATTTTTATCAATTGATAGATGTTCTCATTATTGACGACGTACAATTTCTTTCCGGGAAATCAGGAACACAAGACGTATTTTTCCATATTTTCAATCATTTACATCAAAATGGGAAACAGGTCATCTTAACTTCTGACAAGGCACCGGTCGACATGCAGGATATTGAACAGCGGTTGTTGTCGAGGTTCAAATGGGGCTTGTCCGCAGAACTACAGAATCCAGATTACGAAACACGTATCTCAATCCTTAAAAACAAGTTGTATCGCGACGGCGTAGAAATGCCCGATGACATTATAGATTATGTGGCAAAACATATCAAAACCAATATTCGTGAATTAGAAGGTGCCATCATTTCCCTCATCGCCCAATCATCGTTCAACAAGAAAGAGGTTACGCTAGAACTTGCACAACAAGTTGTGGAAAAATTCGTAAAGAACACAAAACGAGAGGTCTCGATAGATTACATCCAAAAAGTTGTTTCCGATTATTTTGAAATGGATGTCGCCACCTTACAATCAAAGACACGTAAAAGACATATTGTACAAGCAAGGCAACTGGCCATGTTCTTTGCCAAAAAATTCACAAAGGCTTCATTGGCAAGTATAGGATCACAAATTGGAAAAAGAGACCATGCAACCGTACTACATGCTTGTAAAACCGTGGACAACCTCGCTGAAACCGATAAACAGTTCAGAAAGTACATAGAAGACCTTACCAAAAAATTCTCTTGATTTTTTATGAAAACCAAAGTCTTAATGGTGTGCCTAGGAAATATATGTAGGTCACCATTGGCCGAAGGTATTCTGAAAAGCAAGGTAGACCCAACAAAAGTATTTGTAGATTCTGCCGGTACCGGTGGGTATCATATCGGCGACCCGCCAGATCCACGCTCTATTTCGGTAGGCCATAGATATGGGATAGACATTACAAAACAACGCTGCCGTATATTTACGGTAGATGACTTTAAAAAATTTGATATCATCTACGCTATGGATAAAAGTAATTATACCCATATTACCGCCAAGGCCAGCAGCAAAGAAGACCTTGAAAAGGTCAAATTAATATTACAGGAAAGCGATTTAGGGTTTATTGAAGTTCCGGACCCATACCACGATGCCGATAGTGGTTTTGAAAATGTATACCATATGTTGGAGAAGGCTTGTACGATTATTGCCGAAAAACTAGACCCAAAAACCAGATAAAATGGATGCCGACGCCACCAAAAAAGGTAAACTTTATCTTATTCCCAGTACCCTTGGGGACAGTGCCCCTTTTGAGGTACTGCCTATATCAATAAAACGGGCCATTGAGGAAATTGATCATTACATTGTTGAAAACGAAAAAACAGCTCGGCATTTCATCAAAAAAGTAAGCTCAAAAAAATCCCAACCCTCTTTACAGATACAATTGTTGAACAAATTTACCGAACCAGAAGTTATACCCACTTTTTTAAATCCATGCTTAGAGGGTTATGATGTTGGTATTCTCTCTGAAGCGGGTTGCCCTGGAATCGCAGATCCTGGTGCTGATGTTGTTAACATTGCACATGAGAAGAATATCCGGGTCGTTCCCCTGGTCGGGCCGTCATCAATAGTGCTGGCACAAATGGCAAGTGGTCTTAACGGACAAAGTTTTGCCTTTAACGGCTATTTACCTATTGACAATTCAGAACGAAAGGGAAGAATCAAGGGTCTGGAAAAATTATCGAGGGAAAACGGACAATCCCAGATTTTTATAGAAACCCCTTACAGAAACGACAAACTATTACAAGAACTAACGCGTACACTCTCCGGCACAACCCAACTTTGTGTTGCCTGTGATATAACGTTACCTACGGAATATATACGCACTAGATCGATTACGGATTGGAAAAAAATTACCGTTTCGTTACACAAAAGGCCCGCTATTTTTATAATACAGGCATAAAAAAGCCCCAATACTATAATATCGGGGCGATTCCATCTTCATAATCTGATTTCCACAAAGGAAATAAAGTTTTGACTGTTCCTATAGTTTGGGATTCTTTTGGGCCTCGATAAACGAAACGTCAAATCCCGAAAATTTTCTTATGTATTTTCTGATATTTGTACCGTATGCATCGCTTACGTCAAATCTACCATAAGTTCTAAGGTATTTTTTTACATTACCCGCGCCCGACAAATGGGCTGCTGCCAATATCCCCGATTCGGTAACTTCAACACCGTTAATGCGCTTACCGACAAACTTAGGGATATCCTTTCTCAGAATCCATTTGTTTCTGGCGATGTTCGTTTGAAAAACCTCTTCCTGCAAAGCAGGGTCATTTAGGAATCTTGTGGCATTGTAAACGCCCATGAGCTGTAAGGTTCCAATACCGAATTGGTACTTTCCTAAGTAACCCAACGTATTGGTCGTGAAATAATCCCCCTGGGATTCTTTGAACGCCAACGCCTCTTTAAAACCAACAAAGGAAGTTCCTAAAAATGGCGGCATGGTTACTACAGTAACTTTCTTAGCATTAGTTCTGTTTTTGGGGAACAAAACTTCAGTAGGTTCATTTACTTTTAGACCTTCCGGTACTACAACTTCTTTGGTTGCGATTTTAAATCCGTAACTGGCCAAAATAAATATCATGATAAGAGGACAGAATACTCTTATCCACTTTCTCATATATTTGTTTTCTTAAGACTTACGATCGTAAAATGACCTGCTTAAATTTCACTCGGCAAATATAAATTGGATTATATGGTTCTTTTCTAAGGCTATGTTAAAAGAATACATTTTTAGTTAACATGTCTTAAAATTGGGATTAATGGCCTAGCGGTTGATATTTTGCTGATTGATCCACCGGATGTATTGTACCTTATTTCGGTTGTGCTGCGCGAGTGTTTTTGCAAATTTATGGTACCCAAACCTTTCAACATTTGCCACAAAGTACAAGTACTCGTGTTTTTCAGGATTCAGAACCGCATCTATGGCAGATATATCCGGCATGGCAATGGGGCCAGGAGGTAGACCGGCATATTTATAGGTATTGTATGGCGAATCAAGTTCCAGATCTTTATACAATACACGTTTTATCACTTGATCAAAATCTCCCGAATGTAGTTTTAACGCATAGATCACCGTAGGATCTGCCTGTAATAGGATTCCTTGGCGCAGACGGTTTAAATAAACCCCGGCAACTCTTGGCCGTTCATCTACTTTTGCCGATTCTTTATGAACGATTGATGCCAAAGTAACGACTTCGGCAGGCTTTAAGTTCAGTGCTTCGGCTTTTTTTAAACGTTCTCGGTTCCAAAATCGATTATATTCCTTCAACATTCTAGCTCTAAATTGTTTTGGCGAGGTGTTCCAAAAGAATTCATAACTGTTGGGAATGTACATGGCCAATTTTGTAGCATCAGAGAAATTGTTCTCATGTAAAAAGGCCGTATCATTAAAAGCGTTTAGAAGTGATATACTGTCCGGTTCTATCTGTACCGCTATTCTTCCCGCCAGCATGGCGAGAGTCTCTTGATTATTGAATGATACTTTTACCGGAATATTTCCACTGCGCAGGGAATTAACAATTTCGTTATTGTTCATTCCTTTACCAATACGGTATTTACCCGCTTTAATGTTAGAGGTGTAGCCTTTTCTTTTAGCGACCGCTTCAAACGACTCCATATCTTTCAATAAGGGCTCCAAATTTGTTTTTACTTCGGAAAAACTGGCATCAGAAGCTACATATACAAATGCTTCGGCATTATTGAATTTTGTATTGGGCGTGAAAATTGCGGTGTAAACCATATAAGCAAAAAATCCGCCTGCCAATAGGCCCGCAATGGCGATAATCCATAAAATCTTTTTGATATACATCAGTTTTTTATTTTTTGGTATAGTATTTCGGTCTTATACGTGCCATTAAAGAAAATCCAATCTTTCTTGAAACCTACTTTTTCAAATCCCATTTTTTCAAATAAATGAATGCTGGCATTATTATCCATCAAAATATTGGCATAAACCTGTTTTAATTGCAGGCTGCTGAAAGCATAGTCGCAGACCAAGGAAATAGCTTCTGCTCCTACACCTTTGTTCCTGTTGTTTGGATTAGAAATGATCAAACCCAGTCCCGCTCTATGGTTTTTTGGGTCAAAATCGAATAAATCAATCAATCCGATGACTGTATTGTCCGTTTTGGTACAAATACAAAGTCGTAGCTGTTTTACATCGTAAATATCCCTGTGGGCGTTTTCCAGATACGACTTTAAAACTTTTTTAGAATAGGGAGTAATGGTATTGCTTATCTCCCAAATAGATGGGTCATTCTCCAACTCATATAAAAAGTTAAGATCACCTGGTTCTAAAGCTCGCAAAAAAATAGTATCACCTTTTAATGTCAACATGTTATCTCCCCTTTGAATACTTGCCTCGCTGGACCAGTAAGACATATATTTTTAAATCCTGTGCCATGGGGTTCAAAAGACACCTCTAAATCGCCACCCAGTGTTTTGACCTGTACTTTATTAGTGTTGGTCAGTTTAGAACGATACATGGCCAGAGCCACCGCCGTTACACCTGTACCACAGGAAAGGGTTTCATTCTCCACTCCTCTTTCATAGGTTCTTACGGTAAAAGTGCCGTTTTCAGATTTCTGTACAAAATTAATATTACTACCCTTTTTGCCATAAAGCCCATAACGTATGCGTTTCCCTTCTTTGGCTACTTCAAAAGCATCCAGATTGTTGACCAATTGCACGTGATGCGGCGACCCGGTATCCAAAAAACAATGTTTTTCCAGTTCGTGTATTTCCGAAACGTCTTGCATTTGAAGACTTACAGTATTTTTATCAATTGTAGCTTTATGGATGCCATCGATTGCAGTGAAACTGGTAGCCTTATCCATTATACCTAAAAAATTTGCAAAAGCAACGATACATCGCCCCCCGTTACCACACATACTGCTCTGATTCCCATCAGAATTATAGTATATCATTTTGAAATCTGACATTTCGTCATTTTCCAATAAAATCAATCCGTCAGCACCAATACCGAATTTTCGGTCACATAACGATGCCACCAAATTGATATTTTCTTTGGGAAAAGTAAATTTTCTGTTATCGACAAGCACAAAATCGTTTCCCGTACCTTGATATTTATAAAAAGTAAGTATCATTGAATAGTTTGAATTTCAAAGATAGGATTAGTTAAGGTTTTTTTAGTACTTAAAAAATCGTTAAAGCCTTAAAATGGCATGGAAAATGCTTTAATTTTAAGATATAAATGAAAAGAAAATTACAATACATATGAAAAAAATAGGAAGTCTTTTGTTGGTTGCCGTTTTTGCCGGTTCAATAACTTTGGGAGCTTACAAATTGTTTTTGGAGAAACCAGATTATGCGATAGTCTCCGATGATGGCAAAACATCGTTTACAACAACAAGTTACACACCAACATCGGCAAAGGGGTCGGGAATCAATGAGGTAGATTTTACCATAGCGGCTGAAAATACCGTAAATGCCGTGGTGCACGTCAAAAATGTTACCGTAAGCAAAGCTCCGACCAATATAATGGAATTCTTTTATGGTTCTAACGGTCGCGAAATACCCCAGGTAGGCACAGGTTCAGGAGTCATTATTTCTCCAGACGGCTATATTGTAACCAATAATCACGTAATTGTAAATGCCAATCAATTACAAGTAACGCTTAACAACAACAAAACCTATGATGCCGAATTGATTGGGACCGACCCAAATTCTGATATTGCCCTTATAAAAGTAGAAGCCGAGGACAGGTTGCCATACTTGGCTTTCGGGGATTCGGATAATGCAAAAATTGGGGAATGGGTACTCGCAGTGGGAAATCCGTTCAATCTAACATCAACGGTCACTGCCGGCATAGTTAGTGCGAAAGCACGGGATTTAGGTAAAAATCAATCTTTTATTCAAACGGATGCCGCGGTAAATCCCGGTAACAGCGGTGGTGCATTGGTGAACACCAATGGCGACCTTATTGGTATCAACACAGCAATCACCTCGCAAACGGGCTCTTATGTGGGATACTCTTTTGCCGTTCCTAGCAATATCGCCAAAAAGGTAGTTGATGATATCATGGAGTACGGCAACGTGCAGAAAGGAATTTTGGGTATAGAGTCCCCTCGATTAAACACAAAATACGCCATAGAAAATGGTTACAACGAAATTGATGGGGTATACGTTGATGGGGTCAATGAGGACTCGGGAGCTTATGATGCCAAAATTCAAAGAGGTGATATTATTAAACAAATTGATGACCAAAAGGTGAGGAAGTTCGCAGATTTGACAGGATATATTTCAACCAAACGTCCAGGAGACGAAGTTCTTTTGACCCTAAAAAGGGACAGCGATTTGATTGAAGTACCCGTAACCCTTAAAAAGCGCCAAACCATAGTTGTTCCGGTAATGGGGCTAGAGGTCAAAAACCTTTCCGAAAAAGACAAAAAAAGATTCAAAGTAGATAAAGGCGTCAAAATTATCGGCGTACCCGAGAGATATAGAGGCTATGGTCTCAAAGACAAAATATTGATAGCTGTTGACGATGAGGAAATAAACGATATTCAAGAGGCAAGAACATTATTTGGCGGTATCTCTAAATATGGAAGGACGATCATAAGCCTTCAAAACGAAAAAGGAGAAAAAGAACGATTGATTTTTCAATAATAAAACACAATTGCTAATTCATAAAAGCACCTTTAAAAAGGTGCTTTTTTTATTTATCACAATTTTGGGCGAAAACGTTTGAAATATATAATTTTGCAAAAAATTACACCAATACATAAACAATGAGCACCATTAAATCTTACGAAAAAGAGTTGGCCTTTCAAGCGGACAGACGTAAAGCAACAACGGAATTTATTAAACTGATCAGTGATCTATGGTACGATAAATCCATTGAAGTTGTTTTGTTCAAAAATCAAATTATCGACAAAAATGTTAGTGACATTATCAACCTTCATGAATATGCTGGGGAATTCGTTCAAAAGCCTATTTCCATTTTTGATTCGGTAGAAATTTTAAGAGCCATAAATGACATAAAGTTACCGCCATCAAAATTGGATATTGGTAAGCTTACCTATGAATATCATTCAGATAATACCGATTATAACAACGTAAAGGCATTTGTTATCGATAAATTGAAAGACGCCGATACATCTGAAGAGATAAAACCCAAAGATGTAGTCCTGTATGGCTTTGGAAGAATAGGAAGAATTTTGACCCGAGAACTTATGGCCAAAACGGGCAAAGGCAATCAAATGCGGTTACGTGCCATTGTTACAAGAGGCAGCCTCACTGAAGAAGTCTTGGAAAAGAGGGCGGCCCTATTAAGAACAGATTCTGTGCACGGCCAGTTCCTGGGAACGGTCAATACAGATTTTGAAAATAAGGCCTTGATTATAAATGGTACCACTGTGCACATTGTTACAGCAGATAAACCAGAAGATATTGATTACACTAAATACGGTATCTACAATGCATTGGTGATTGACAATACAGGAGCCTTTAGGGAAAAAAAAGCTTTGGAACGACATTTAAAATCAAAGGGGGCCAACAGAGTTTTATTGACGGCACCAGGAAAGGAAATTCCTAACATAGTACACGGGGTAAACCAAAACGAATTTAATCCAGATACTACTAAAATCTTCTCCGCAGCCTCTTGTACGACCAATGCGATTACTCCCATATTAAAAATCATCGAAGATTCGCTCGGAATCAAAAAAGGACATCTTGAAACCATACATGCCTATACCAACGACCAAAATTTGGTCGATAATATGCATAGCAAATACCGCAGGGGAAGAGCTGCCGCATTAAATATGGTAATAACCGAAACGGGAGCGGGAACAGCGGTAGCAAAAGCCTTACCTTCCCTAAAGGACAAACTAACGTCAAATGCCATTAGAGTACCGGTGCCTAACGGTTCTTTGGCCATTTTAAATTTAGAGGTAAAGAATAAGACTTCCAAAGAGGCTATTAATACCATTGTAAAAAAATATGCCTTAGAGGGAGACTTGGTAGAGCAAGTAAAATATTCGCTAAGCAATGAACTGGTCTCAACCGATATTGTAGGAACTTCTGCTCCATCAATTTATGATAGTACCGCAACATTGGTATCCAAAGATGGTAAAAATATCGTATTATATATATGGTATGACAATGAGTATGGATATTCACATCAAGTGATACGCTTGGCCAAGTACATTTCAAAAGTGCGTAGGTTCACTTATTATTAATCTTTTTTTTAAAATTGATGTATTTGAAGTACTTTAGTCGCCCCCTAAAATCAGTATTAATATTAAGAAACAAGTAAATGAAAGGTTTAAGAACACTACTCTTTACACTATCGCTTTTGGCGTTTAACCTACAGTATGCCCAGGACGATTCTCAAAATGACGATGATTTATCCCTAGATAAGGGCCCTATAAGCAGTCAGTTTGAGTACATCTCCAAAAAATCCGGTAATTACAGGCAAGATGGTAAAAGATATGAAGTAGTACGGGTCTTGAGCTTGGACAAGCTTCGCAAAAATGTATTGGACAGTATAAATGCTGCCAACATAAAAGCTGCTGAATTAAAAGCGACCATATCCAAAAATGAAGCAACAATAGCTTCCCTAAACAGTAAATTAAGCGAAACTACGAACAACTTGACCAATGTCACGGAAGAGAAAGACAGCATGTCCTTTCTGGGGATGTTGGTCTCCAAAGCAACCTATAACTTTATTTTATGGACAGTAATAGGGGCCCTTCTCCTATTATTGTTATTGTTCATTTATAAATTCAGAAACAGTAATATTCTCACACAAGAAGCCAAAACCGCTCTTTCGGATTTGGAGGTGGAATATGAAAACCACAGAAGGCGGGCATTGGAGCGAGAGCAAAAGATTAGTCGAGAACTACAGGACGAAATAAACAAATACAGAAAATCAAAATAAATAAAAAGCTCCCCTACGGAGCTTTTTTTAATCAAGGTATGATCAAAATACTACAAGCTACAGATGAACATATAGAGCTCATAGTTCCGCTGTTTGATAGTTACAGGGTTTTCTACAAACAAAAACCCGATAAAGAAGCGGCCAAAATGTTTCTTAACGAACGAATAACAAAGGGAGAATCGGTTATTTTTCTGGCACTTTTTGATGATGTCCCATGTGGGTTTATACAATTATATAGTACTTTTTCCTCTGTTTCACTACAACCCTTTTATATTTTGAATGATTTATTTGTTGATGCCAATCATAGAAATAAAGGTATAGGCGCAGCATTGCTAAACAGTGCCAAAGTACATTGTGAAAATACCAATTGCAAAGGCTTGGCATTGGAAACCGCGATTGACAATCCCGCACAAAAGCTGTATGAAAAGTTAGGTTGGAAAAGAGATTCGCATTGTTTTCATTACTTTTGGAGCCATTTTGATTGAGTGGCGATTTAACTCGTATACATGTTATTCTATGCGTATTGATATTATTACTGTTTTACCCGAACTATTAAAAAGTCCGTTCGAAGCTTCCATATTAAAAAGGGCCATAGAAAAGGGAATTGTAGAGATACACTTTCACAACTTACGGGATTACACCGATAAAACTTATAACCAAGTAGACGATTATCAATTTGGAGGTGGTGCGGGAATGGTATTGATGATAGAACCCATTGATAAGTGCATTACCAGCTTAAAGACCCAAAGGGAATATGATGAAGTCATCTACATGACCCCAGATGGCATTACCCTTAACCAAAAAATAGCGAACAACTTATCTATAAAAGGAAACCTTATCATTTTATGCGGACATTATAAAGGTGTCGACCAACGTGTTAGGGACGCTTTTATTACCAAGGAAATATCGATTGGGGATTACGTTTTGTCCGGCGGGGAATTAGGGGCTGCCGTACTATGCGATACCATTATACGATTGATTCCTGGAGTATTGAACAATGAAACTTCTGCCTTGACCGATACCTTTCAAGACAATCTTTTGGCACCACCGGTATATACCAGACCTGCAGAATACAAAGGCATGAAAGTTCCCGAGGTCTTGCTGAGCGGAAATTTTCCAAAAATTGAAAAATGGAGAGAAGACGAAGCAATAAAAAGAACCGAAAAACTAAGGCCAGACCTATTGAATAAGTAACTTATGGAAGAACTTCCCATTTTGAACATAACAGGTGGTATCTTGTTTTACATTGGTAAAATAATCATATTGATAGCCGTTATAATCGCTTTGTACAAAATGAAGAACTTAGGCAGTATCCTCTTGTTTTTAGGTGCGGTGTCGATGATTATAAGTGATATCGCAGGTTTTATTTTAGTGTATTACGCTGGCACGGTAAGTCCCGAACAAATAGTGAAGGCTACGAGCATGAATTCTATCATATCTGCAATAACATACATCCTGTTTGCAGTGGGATTGTTGCTCTTCATTGTAAAATCGACAAAAAGAGTATCTACATAGCATTCAAAAAAATCATATTTATACCTTGCTGCTTCGTAATTATTATTTATTTTTGCAGTCGATTTAAACTAACCTCTGACGAAGTACGTGAACGTTGGTTTTTACAAACATTTAATATTAATGTAGAATGGAATCATTAATAAAATTCGTGGAGAGCGAATTCGTACCAAAAAAAGAATTTCCCAACTTTTCATCGGGAGACACCATTACGGTTTATTATGAAATTAAGGAAGGTGAAAAAACACGAACCCAGTTTTTTAGGGGTGTAGTGATACAACGAAGAGGCTCGGGCGCTACCGAAACTTTTACAATCAGAAAAATGTCAGGTACCGTTGGTGTAGAGCGTATATTCCCTGTAAATATGCCGGCGCTACAAAAAATAGAAATCAATAAAAAAGGTAAGGTACGTAGGGCACGTATTTTCTACTTTAGAGGTCTTACCGGTAAGAAAGCTAGAATCAAAGAAGTACGAGGTTAACAACCCTACAATAGTATATGAAAAACATCCCGATATCAACGGGATGTTTTTTTATGCACAATTGTTAATAACCTAAGTTCATAACATGTTGATTACAAATTCGTTATGATATTTGGATTTACAGAACTTAAATAGTAAATTAGAGTATGATTTAAAGGGATAATCCGCATTGATTATCATTAAATTATGATAAAGTTTACGTTCTTTATGTTGTTGTCTTTTTAATTTGATTGATTTCATAGCAATATGATATCAATTCAAATCAGTTTGATTAGAGCTGTGAGTTTTAAAACTTAGATTTCTTTTCTGATAAACAATACATCAAATTTATTTAGGTAAATCTGAGATTGCCTTATCAAGGACAACAAAAAGAAACACCATAGTCGCTTGGTTCAAAAATTAAGGACACGTGATGTTTCAAACGTTGATTTAGCAACGCAGGTGCAATCAATGGTTGCCGTTTTGTATCAAATACAGAACAAAAAGTCTGTAAGCTATTTCTAAAAAGCCATATCAATGTATATTACAATGATATGGCTTTTGTTTTATTGTATTCCACTCTGTTTACATCTTCCAAATACTTCCAAAGTTTCACTAGCATCACCTAAAACAGCTTATTTAAAATTGTATATTTGCACCGCTCAAAAATACAATTATATATGCCAAAAATAATTTACACAAAAACCGATGAGGCCCCAGCATTGGCCACTCAATCGTTCTTGCCGATTGTAAAAGCGTTCGCAAAAACATCGGATATCAATATAGAGACCAAAGATATATCTCTGGCCGCTAGAATATTAGCTGTTTTTCCAGAATTCTTAGAAGAAGGCCAAAGGGTTTCGGACGATCTTTCTTTTTTGGGCGAATTGGCAAAAACCCCAGAGGCCAATATTATTAAATTACCCAACATAAGTGCCTCAATTCCACAATTGAAAGAGGCCATTACCGAGCTACAGAAAAAAGGATATAACTTACCTGATTATCCGGACGAGGCAGCTGACGAAAACAAAAAAAATATAAAATCCAGATATGATAAAATAAAAGGTAGCGCCGTAAATCCTGTTTTAAGAGAGGGTAATTCAGATAGGCGTGCACCTAAACCCATAAAAAACTACGCAAAAAAGAACCCGCATAGCATGGGGGCTTGGAGCTCGGATTCAAAAACACATGTTGCCACAATGAACCATGGTGATTTTAAATCCAATGAAAAATCACTTACAATTGATACGCCGACCGAAGTTAGAATAGAATTAATTGATGAAAACGGGGAGCACACGGTTCTTAAAGAAAAAATTCCCTTAATGGCAGGAGAAATTATTGATGCTACCGTAATGTGCAAAAGCGCATTGATTAATTTCTTAAAAGAGCAAATTGTAGATGCCAAGGAAAAAGGAGTCTTATTTTCACTCCACCTAAAGGCTACAATGATGAAAGTTTCCGACCCAATTATCTTTGGTCATGCGGTCGAATCCTTTTTTTCAAAAGTATTTTCAAAATACAGCGATACTTTTGAGGAAGTTGGGATAAGCGCCAATGACGGTTTGGAAAACCTCTTTAACAAATTAAAAGAGCTACCAAGGGATCTACAGGTCGAAATTGAAAATGCTATTGAAAGTACCCTTGAGAGCGGACCGGATTTGGCCATGGTAAATTCGGACCGTGGCATTACGAACCTGCATGTGCCAAGTGATATCATTATTGATGCTTCTATGCCGGCAATGATCCGTAATTCAGGACAAATGTGGAATGCCGACGGAAAAGCACAAGACACAAAAGCCGTTATACCCGATAGTAGTTATGCCGGTATTTATAGTGCTACAATAAATTTTTGCAAAGAGCACGGTGCATTTGATCCTACGACCATGGGTACAGTACCAAACGTTGGTCTTATGGCGCAAAAAGCAGAGGAATACGGTTCTCACGACAAAACTTTTGAAGTAAAAGCAAAAGGTACGGTACATGTGATTGATGTAAATACCGGTAAAAATCTAATTTACCATACCGTAGAAAAAGGAGATATTTGGAGAATGTGCCAAGTAAAAGACGGCCCCATTCGTGATTGGGTAAAATTAGCGGTGACCCGGGCAAAGGCAACAAAAATGCCGGCGATTTTCTGGTTAGACGAGAATAGAGCACATGATATTGAGCTTATCAAAAAAGTCAATACCTATCTGTCGGATTATGATGTGTCTGGATTGGATATTAAAATATTATCCCCGATTGAAGCGACAAAATACACATTAAAAAGACTCAAAAACGGAGAAGATACAATTTCTGTATCCGGAAATGTTCTTCGTGATTATCTGACCGATTTATTCCCTATTCTTGAAGTAGGTACCAGTGCAAAAATGCTATCTATAGTGCCATTAATGAACGGTGGAGGGCTTTTTGAAACAGGAGCTGGGGGCTCTGCGCCAAAACACGTCGAACAATTCCTGGAAGAAGGCCATTTACGTTGGGATTCTCTAGGAGAATTTTTGGCCTTGGGGGTTTCTTTGGAACACTATGCGGAAAAAAATAAAAATGATAAAGCCCAAGTACTGGCCGACACTCTGGATATTGCTACTGAAAAATTTTTGGAGAATGATAGATCTCCGTCAAGAAAAGTAAATGAATTGGATAATAGGGGAAGTCATTTTTATCTAACCCTATATTGGGCCGAAGCCCTATCAAAACAAAATAAAGATGAAGAGCTTAGATTAAAATTCTCAGGGGTTTTTGACAAATTGATGCAACAACAGGAAACCATACTATCCGAAATGAATAATGCACAAGGCAATCCCCAGGACATTGGCGGTTATTATAAACCCAATGTGGAAAAAATCGCTAAAGCCATGAGGCCTAGTGAAAGTTTTAATACTATACTTCAAAACATGTAATGAATAAGAATACAATCAACGAAGGCCATACCAAAAGTATGGCCTTCGTTGATTTTAAATAAGTGTTAAGTATTTTATAGGACTGTCATTTCTATCTATATTTATAAAAAATGCATACATGAGATTGCCTACCAAGCTAACCTATATATTTTTTCTTTTCTTAGGTTCCTTAACTTTTGCACAACAAAAATATACACTTAGCGGAACTATTACCGAAGCATCGAGCAACGAGACATTAATAGGCGTTACCATTGCCGTACCTGAATTAAGAACAGGAGTCACAACAAATGAATATGGGTTTTACTCCATCACGCTGCCCGAGGGAAACTACAATATACAGGTAAGCTATTTAGGATTTCAGGATATTGTTCAAAATATAGTCTTATCCGAAAATTTAAAAATCGATTTCAAACTATTTGAAGAAGCCGAGCAATTAGAAGAGGTAGAAGTAACCGAAAATGTGGAAAAATTAAGCATTCGAAAGCCTCAAATGAGTGTCAATACCGTATCGGTACAGACCATTAAGCAAATTCCCGTAGTACTGGGGGAAGCAGATGTCATAAAATCATTGGTCCTTCTTCCCGGTGTTACCAATGCAGGAGAGGGGTCATCTGGTTTTAACGTACGTGGTGGTGCCGTAGACCAAAACCTCATATTACTGGATGAAGCTACAATATTCAATTCATCGCACCTTTTTGGCTTCTTTTCGGTTTTTAATCCGGATGCGATAAAAGATGTGAAGCTATACAAAGGTGGTATCCCGGCACGCTATGGTGGTAGGGTATCTTCGGTCCTGGAGATTTTTCAAAAAGAAGGTAATAGTAAAGAAATAAAGGTCAATGGCGGTATAGGTGCCGTTGCGAGCCGACTATTGGTTGAAGGTCCCGTAATAAAAGACAAAGCTGCCTTTCTCATAGGAGGAAGGGCTTCATATGCGCACTTATTTCTACCACTATTCGATATAGAAAATAAAGCCTATTTCTACGATTTAAATACTAAGTTCAATTATAGGATAAACGATAAGAATAACATTTTTCTATCCGGATATTTTGGCAGGGATGTGTTTAGCATATCCGAGAGTTTTGAAAATATATACGGGAATGCCGTAGGTAATTTTAGATGGAACCATTTATTTTCCGATAGGTTATTTTCCAATCTTTCATTAATTTATTCAGATTATTTTTATGGTTTGGAACTTGATTTTGTAGGCTTTAAATGGAATTCTGGCATACAAAATTTTAACCTTAAATACGACCTAAAACATTATTTGAACGATAACCTTCAAATCAATTATGGTTTAAACAATATCTATTATAGCTTCAATCCCGGAAGAATTAAGCCAAATGGTCCCGATTCTGGCATTGTAGAAGAGCAACTCATAAAAAAATATGCCAATGAAACAGCCGTTTATGTTGATTTTGAACATACTTTAAGTGAAAAGTTAAGCTTTCAATATGGTTTACGTTTGAGTCATTTTATACGTTTGGGACAAGATGAAATCAACGTTTATTTAAATGACAATCCGGTCTTGTTCAATCCATTTTCCTTAGTCTACCAAGAAGCTCCGATTATCGGCAAAATAAATTCCAGCAGAAGTGAACAATTGGCGAGCTTCACGAATTTTGAACCTAGATTTTCCGTTGCCTATAGTTTCAATGAAAATAATTCGTTCAAAGCAAGTTACACCAGGTTGGCACAATATTTACATTTACTTTCAAACACCAACTCCCCTACTCCGTTGGACGTTTGGACCCCTAGTGGCCCCTTTGTGAAACCCCAATTATTGGATCAATATGCACTGGGGTACTTTAAAAATATCAATGACAGGGATTACTCATTTGAAACTGAGGTATTTTATAAGGATATTCAAAATCGTATAGATTATATAGATGGTGCAAACCTTATAGCCAATAATGCAATAGAACAAGTAATACTAAATGGTGAGGCAAGAGCTTATGGTTTGGAAATTCTATTTAGGAAAAATGAAGGTAAGTTCAAAGGATGGTTAGCCTATACACTTTCAAAATCTGAACAAAGAACGCCAGGTCGCGAACCTTTTACCGATAACGGTCGCTCTAATATGGAGACAGGAATAAACCTAGGCCAGTGGTACAATACCCCTTATGATAAAACACATGACGTTTCATTGTTCGCTAGTTATGAATTGAACAAGAAATGGAGTTTTAACTCAAACTTTGTTTATCAAACCGGTCAGCCCACCAACTATCCCGTCGGCCAGTTCGAATTTCAAGGCTTGGTTGTTCCATATTTCGGTTTGCGAAACCAAGAGAGGCTCCCTGCATACCATAGAATAGATATATCCGCTACACTTACACCTCGAAAAAATATCAATAGAAATTGGAAAGGGGAATGGATTTTTAGTGTATACAATCTGTACAATAGAAGAAACGCTGCTTCTATAAACTTTAGACAAAATCAAGATACGGGTAATAATGAAGCGGTAAGAACTTCCATTTTTGGTGTGGTACCTGCAGTTACTTATAACTTTAAATTTTAGGTAATGAGAAAACTAATTAAAATATTCTTTTTAAGCTTGCTTTTTTTTGGATGCGAAGATGTGATCGATATTGACACACCTTCAGAACCACCAAGGCTTGTTGTGGATGGAATTTTAAGGGTGAATGAGAGTGAGGATTTTATCCCTGTTGAAATTAAATTTTCTCTAACGAATAATTTTTTTGAGCCCATAGAAAATACATCTGTTGAAAATGCCATTATAATTATCGAA